>CAUZUN010000248.1:0-2518 GCA_963583115.1 Candidatus Thalassarchaeaceae archaeon | reverse complement strand
TTCAGCGCACAATTCTTAGACGGTCGGGTTTATCGGCGGGCTATGGCGAACTCGCTGGCCCCCGCGTGGCTCATCAAGATTGGTGAGTACTTGCAAGAAGAGAGCGAAAATCAGTGGTTTTGGTTCTCTGCATTCGTCGTCACGATGTTGGTAGGCGCACTTTGGATTCAAGCATCGCTCGTTCTCCCCGGAGTCAGCAGTGTGGGAATCCTCGAGGAGGGAGAAATCATGGAGGCAGTTGAATGGGACGCCAACGGCAATTCAGCACTCGTTTTGGTCGGCCTAGCAGATGAGGACCCACTGCGGTTATTCGCTGATTCAACCGCTGGAAATCGAGCCACTTTCAGCGCTGCGGAGACTTCCAATCTAACAGCAACTTCGATGTGCGCCTATTCCGACGGTTGGCTCATCGGTGGAGAAGACGGTTTAGTAGGGAAGTATGACGGATTCAACTTCGAACTCATCGCTTTGGATTGGGGAAACCAAACGGCTGCAGATGTGATTGACATCGCCTGTACCGATAATGACAGCGGCTGGCTAATTGCGGGCAGCGGGCGAGAGAGTTCAGTTCACACTTTCTACAACGGGGTAGTCTCAGAGGGCACAGAACCGCCTACCGAATCGACAGTTATGACTTCAATCAGCCAATCTTCAGACGGCTCTTTAGTCATCGTTTCTGGCTATGACACCGCACTCGCGACGCCAACTCTCGGGCCTCAAGGGGAAATTGTGATTCGGGCTGTCGGAGTGCTCGGGCAGCAACCCAATCTGGTGACTCTTCACCACGGTGCGGGAGGTCAAATCCACACTGTCGCCTTCGTTGATCCTACAACATGGGGGGGTGAGGTAGATGCTATGTTAGCAGGTGGTTCAAGCGCCTTGTTGTTGAAATCGGATTCCACTATTGCTGACCTTCCTGGAGTCGGTGGTTCAACCGCGGCGGTCATCGATTCGTCCGGAACATTTTGGTTCGCGAGCGGTGAATCCGACGAACTTGTCAGCGTATCTCAGAGGACCCGCGACGCGGAGAGCCATACCGTTGCCAAGTCGGCGATTGTTGACGCTGAATTTGGGGTCGCCGTTGGAGAAGATGTGATTTTCTACGGGACTGGAATCGATGGCAACATCGGAGCGCTTCAGCTCGACCCAAGTGCAAGTTCCGATGTTGGCAGGAGCCTCGCTCGAATGGGTGACTTAATTTTCCTACTCACCACAATATTTGCAATCGCAGTCATTGGGCATGCAGTCTATGTCAAAGGGCTCACGCCTTGGTGATTAAACCACCAATGATGGCCAAACCACAAGGATGACCAAACCGCCAACGATTCAAGCCGCTTCACTTGATTCGGATTGCTTCAAGTCGCTTCATTTGATTCGGATTGGGAAATTTTGACTCCCACCACAATCAAGCCGAGCCCCACAGCAAGTGACCAGCCGATGGATTCGGAGAGTAGGAGCCAGCCGGAGAGAATCCCAAAGAAGGGAACGAGATAGACATAGGTCGCAGAGGCCGTGGCGCCAATTTCGTCGACCCCGTCAGCGAACCAGACATAGGAGAGCATTGTCGAAAAGACCGCGAGATAGGCGAGCCAGAGGAATTCGCCGGTGTTCGGCAGTACCGCGAAGCCATGAATCGCGAAGTCGTAGAGGGCGAAGGGAGTGAGCATCAGCCAGCCGAGGAATGAGACCCAAACGATGATTGAAAGAGGGGTCAAAGCAACTGATGTTTCACCCTGACTTCCTTCTAAAATTCGCTTCATTAAATTGGTCGAAACCGCCCAACTCGCAGCGGCACACATAATCAAAAAATCGCCGACAATTCTTTGCTCCGCGGGGATATCAGAATTTGGGCTCCAACCGGTCACAATTGCGACTCCCGCCAAGCCGACGAGAAGCCCGAATCCAAGCTTTGGAGTCATCTTTCTCCCGATGAGTGGTATAGCGATTAGAGCGGTAAAACCCGGGTTGAAGGTGATGATTACTGAGGCATCTCCAGCGGCAGTTCGGGCCATCCCGTGCATGAAGAATAATTGGTAAAGAACCGTTGCAAAAACCGCCATTATTGCGATATCTTTGAAGTCCTTCCCACGCGGTACAAAGAGCACCTTTCCGGTAGCCTCCCGAGAGAGGTCGCCCTCCTTCCAAATCATCCAGATAAAAAATAGCGGTGCTACCATCGCGTAACGGAGCCAAGCAGCGAATGATGCGGGCATCCCCATCGCAACTTCTCTACCTGCTACCCAGCCGAGTCCCCAGACGGCGACGACGAACAGTAACTTCGCGTGAATGAGCCAACCGCCAGCGAAAAGTGGTGGTTTTTCGGAGTGGATTTTTGGTGGGTTGTTGGCCGCCGGGGCGCTATTCGCTGGGCTGCTGGAACGATTTGGAGTGACGACCGGAGAATTAGTCTTTTGAGTGGCCACCGAGGCGCTACCTTCAGCGCCGCTCATGATTAGTTGCGGCGAGGGCCCGTTCTAATCGGTTTGCTTATGGAGCGTCACGCCTGCGCTGAGGTTCC
>CAUZUN010000247.1:0-2525 GCA_963583115.1 Candidatus Thalassarchaeaceae archaeon | reverse complement strand
TATGGAGTACAAGTCGCGGCTCTCGCAGGCCTTCCAAGTCATGTCGTCGAACGCTCCCGCGACCTGCTTCTATTCCTAGAAGCACACGCAGAGGGGGCAAAGGCTGGTGAAGGAGGCAGCCCGATTGCGAGGACATCGGGGCAATCTTCACTGTACGGTTGGATGTTACCTCAAGGGGCAGGAGATGGTCCGCAGCACGCCGATTCTCCGGAAGGTGAGTTAGCGGATGACGGTGCAAACGGTGACCCGAATGGAGGGGCACCAGAAGGTGAACCGCCAATTGTGAGTGGTCCCCGTTTGGAGGCGACCGAGGCGGCGGCGTTGGCGCGGCTTCAAGAGGTCGACCCGGACACACTTTCTCCCCGTGAAGCGATGGATTTGATCTACGAACTGCGCGGTCTATTGCGTGGCCAGCATGAATGGATGGAGGAGTGAATTTGGAGGCCGTCGAAACTGTTGGCAGAACTCCAATCAAGCAGTTGGATGACAAAACCATCGGACTGATTGCAGCCGGAGAGGTTGTCGAGAGGCCGGCGCAAGTCGTCAAGGAATTGTTGGAGAATTCGGTTGACGCCGGCTCCACTCGTATCCAAGTCGAAATCCAGAAAGGTGGATTCGAACTGATTTCAGTAATTGATGATGGGCATGGAATTCCTCCCGACGAATTACTACTCGCTGTCACTCGCCATGCTACCAGCAAGTTGGCTGACGCCACAGATTTGGATGCGATTTCTACTCTCGGGTTCCGCGGAGAAGCGCTTGCAAGTGTCGGCGCTGTCTCGCGATTGACCGTCGCCAGCCGACCGGCTGGCGAAGCGGGAATGGGAATCGAAGTGTCGGATGGCGACATCGGCGACATCGAGCCACATGGAATGGCGGAAGGCACATCTGTTGAGGTAAGAAATCTGTTTGAAAACCAGCCGGCAAGACTCGCTTTTCAGCGTCGGCCGGCCACAGAGACTGCACAAGTCGTCGATGTGGTGGTGGCTCATGCACTATGCAATCCCGGAGTTTCATTCCGACTGACCGTCGATGGTCGCTCGATTCTTGAAACTCCTGCTACCGATGATATTCCAGAGCGGCTCTTCGACCTCTTGGGTGCGGCGAGTGAGCGGCTCATTCCGCTAGAATCCCCGCCAGCCGACTCTGATGCTCCTGGCGACGAGAAGTGGAGCGGATTCATTTCGCCGCCCGATATTTCCCGCGGCCGCTCTGATGACATCCATGTAATCATTAACAATCGACCAGTCGCGGCCCAACCGTTCCTCAAATCGATTCGCAGAGGATATCACACCAGACTAATGGTGGGCCGCCATCCAGTCGCAGTCCTCCATTTGGAGATTCCAAACGACGAGGTCGATGTTAATGTCCACCCGACAAAAAGAGAGGTGAGATTACGAAATTCTTGGCGTGTTTTGGAACGATTGGAACGAGCCCTCAAACACACACTAAAACAGATTCCAACCGGCGGCGAGCCGACAGAAGATTTTCCACTTGGAGCAATCGATGCACCAAATGCTCCTGATACAACTCCACCCAAAGCGGGCAAACTGCCCGCATGGGTGAAGCGCGCTTCCACTGCTTCGGCAACATCCTCAACAACCCCCGGAGCAGCAGCAATTTCGGCTACAGATTCCCAAGACATAACGGCCACCCAGACCTCCTTTTATCAAGGGGCGAAGGAGGATTTGAAGGGGGTCCAAAAGCCCCGCCCGGTATCGACAGCCCCGTCAGCGCAAGAGTTACTTCCCGGCCTATCTGAAGAGCCGATGGCGCCAGCACTTTCGAGTGACGAGCGTGACCTACACAGGTATGCGGGGCGCACCACAGCCGTTTCCCCGTTGGATGAGCCAGAACTTTCACCCTTGGAGGCGGAAATAACCGAAGTCCCGGTGATGGAACCATTAGCGCAGTTCGCCGATTCTTACATTCTCGCGCAAGGTGATGGGGCGTTGTATTTGGTCGACCAGCATGCGTTGCACGAACGAGTTCGCTACGAGAGGCTGAGGCACAAGATGGGTAACTGGGATTCACAACCACTGATCGAGCCGCTCGCTCTCGACCTCTCACCCGTCCAAACTTCCGTGGTCCAGGCTTCCCAAGTTAGGTTGGCTGAACTGGGATTCCAATTCACAGGCGAACGAGCACTCGAGCTAACCGCAGTACCAGTCATGCTCGCGGGTGATGACCGACTCGAGGGCTTCCTCATGGATTTGATTGGGGAATTACAGGAGTCGGGTGGTGATGGGCCTCTTGATGTCGCTGAAAAATTGGCGGACGAAATCGCTTTCATGCGCTCTTGCCGCGGCGCGGTGAAAGCGAATCAAACTCTGAATCTTGCTGAGATGCGCCGGCTCCTCTCCGATATGAGTACAATTGAGAATCCGTGGGCTTGCGTACATGGCAGGCCTACCGTCCTCAAGTTGGATGTTGACCAACTGGACGAACACTTCGGCAGACACGGTTAGATTTTTGGATTCAATCGCCGTCCAACCCTAGTTGAACTTTCAAAGCGTCGTTCAATC
>CAUZUN010000246.1:0-2538 GCA_963583115.1 Candidatus Thalassarchaeaceae archaeon | reverse complement strand
ATAAAATTAGATTCCGTTTCAAAGGGGTCCCCTTCCGAACACCATCGTTTCAAACGGTACCCATAGCAACGACGCCATATACAAGGGGCTCCCTTGTGTATACCCCTCTCTATTCTGTTAGAAATTCTGGTTGCCAGATGATAATGACAAATCCGGCAAGCAACCAGAATCCGATTTCGACATAGAGAAAGAATCGAGTCTCGGGTTTCAATTCCTCCATTTCCCCCTTGAACCACTTCAGCAGTGTCTTCAAGATTGTTAACATTGTGCTCCCTCATTTACGACAATCATTCGATACCTTGCCGATTGCAACTGCCAAACAATAACATGATCAATCTTCATGAACAGGCCTATTCACTCAGATGAATAAACTAATCCCAAGAATAAGAGGTTATGGAGATTACACAAGGGCCTATGCTCAAACCCATGTGTACAAAAGTGGTGAATCTATGGGCTTTCAGTGGGTGCTATTCGTCGCTACCCATGTAACATGTAGATGAAGACCCGAACCCATTAATTGGAATTTCATTTGTTAGTTCGGTACCCGCGCTCGGCGTGTAGGTCTGCCTCAAGATGGAAGAGAATCGTATCGCCATCGATGACAATCGCTTCGGGATGGTCTATGCCCGGGCAAATTGCCTTGGTTTTGCGCCATGAGCGGTCGGAGACCATGTTCTCTCTCCAGAATGGAAAGGCGGAGCACTGAGCGGGCTTTACTTGGTAGATTTTGCAAGTTTTGTCGCCATTCAAGAAAATGCATTTTCCGTCATCCTCATTCGACTCCAAGACCCAGCGCCCATCGTAAGTGCGGCGACAGTCACGCTCAAGCCACTCTTCGGTTGGGATTTGGTGGTGAGCAGCAATTCGGTCGGCGTCTTCCTTGGATAGATAGACGATTCCGCCGGGTTCATCACAGCACTTGCCACAATTGGGTAAGCAGGTGAAATTGACTCCCGAATCCCACCAGGAATCGTCGCGGTCGCGGAACATTCTCTCCCAGCGCGCCATATCTTTCGCTCAGCCGATTCACAGCGACCGCTTGAACCCCTCACGCTGTGATAATTGCCGCGGGAGTAGTCAGTTGGCTTACTGAACTCGGATGCGTCGTGCTTAAAACGGCATCTTGCATGGTCGATATTCCGGGATGGAGAAGGGCTGAAAATGAGTGAAGATGATGCGCCGGAAACAATCTTCGAAATCAATGAAGGTCACTTAGACACGGGGATGCGGGGGATTCCAGTTGGAACCTGCCGGACTTCCTTCGTGGACCCTTACAAGGGCGTTCACTATGTTGGTTACCCAATCTCTGACCTAGCGGATATGGACCCAGAAGACATCATTTTTCTGCTATTTGAGAAAAGGCTGCCCAACCGACAGGAAGCGCGTGATTTCCGTCTTGAGTTGCAGGCGAGAGCAGAGGATATGCCAACAGGCGCTTTACGCGTCTTGGAATCGCTTACACCCGGCTCTGGTCATCCGATGGATTGGCTGTCGGTCGGCATACAAGCGCTGGGAATCGCCGACACAACAGGCGATGTGCGAGCAGACGGACTCAATCTGATTGCAAGAATGCCAGAATTGATGGCCACAATCTTCAGACTCCGAGGGGGGCGAGGATTACCCAGCGTCGCTAGTGAACCGGAGCGAGGCATGGTCGAGAATTTCGTACATCTACTCGGGACAGCGGATGAAGATGTGGCTAGAATGGTTCGAGTATTGCGAACTTTTCTGATTCTCCACATGGACCACGGTGGAGGGAACCTGTCGACCTTCTCTGGCAAGGCGGTTGCGAGTGGGCGCGCTAGTCTGTATGCGTCGATGTCGAGCGCCATGAATGCCCTCTCTGGACCGCTTCACGGCAGGGCGAATCAATCATGTTTAGAATTCGTTCAGCGAATTGGCACGGCTGACCCCGCAGAGGTGGAGAAGTTTGTGCGGGGCGAATTGGCGGCGAAGCGACCGATCTACGGGTTCGGGCACGCAGTATTACGAGCCGAAGACCCAAGAGCAGCAGCACAGGTAGCATTAGGTGAGGAAATTTGCCCGGATGATTTGGGCTTTCAAACTGTCAGAACTCTCCGTGAAGTCGCGCCTCGGGTGCTTGGAGAAAATCCGAAAATCAGTAACCCACACGCCAATGTCGATGTCGCTTCAGGTTCGCTTTTGTATGCGGTCGGATTCCACAAACCTGAATATTTCACCACATTTTTCGGTTGGGCTAGAGTCGTTGGAATCAGTGCTCAAATCCGCGACGAACGCAACTCGAGAGGTGGCCGAGGTGTACCGATTTATCGGCCGAAGTATATCGGACGCGACCAGCCCTTGCGGCGGTTGGATTGAGCGGTTCGACCAGCCCCGACCAACATGTTCTAGATGAGTCCATCAAGTGGTTTCACAGATAGAAGAGGGAACAGTTTCCGGACTATTTCATTCAAGCAGTTTTTCCTGCACCGCGGTGGCCTATAATCCGCGGAACTTCCCAAGGAATTGAGTTCGCAGAGGCATCAGCACACAACTCATCGAGGCTGCGTCCCCACT
>CAUZUN010000245.1:0-2542 GCA_963583115.1 Candidatus Thalassarchaeaceae archaeon | reverse complement strand
ACACTCTCGGTTGCTGTTTCGGTCAGCGGGTTGCCAGATTGGAAAACTGAAGTGGTCCAAGAGGGATTGATATATTCCTGAATGTTCACTAGTCCGTCATTATCTGGGTCACCCATCATACCGTCTATGCCGTTCGGGTTGGTCGCGTTCAAACCGTTTGATACTTCCCAACCGTCGGGCATCCCGTCACCGTCGGTGTCCCAACCATCCGGGTCTTCATCAAACAAGCCATCTCCGTCGTCGTCGTCCGAGCCGCATACTTGGTCACCGTCTCGGTCTGGGTCTTGAGTGTCGACCAAGCCATCCTTGTCGTTGTCGATTCCGTCGTTGCAGATGTCTCCGACCGGGTCTTCATCACAAAGAATCACTGTCGAACCATTTCCATCCGAACCGGGGTCACCACAACCGGGCTGATTGATTTGCATGGCATTTTCTTCATCCCAGTTACGCACTGGCACGGTGCCATTCCACCATACACCATTGTCGAGGGCATTTGGAGTGCTTGACGAATCCCAGCCAAGAGGCATGAGGTAGGTGAATTCCTGTAGATTGGACATTGAGTCGCCGTCGGGGTCGCCAGAGGCGCCGTTGTTGGTCAGCGAAGAGCCGTCATTAGGATTGAGGCCGTATTTCCATTCCCAGCCATCGGGGAGGCCGTCATTGTCGGAGTCCCAGTCTTGGCATTGAGTTTGGAGCAGAAACTCCATCCCACAGGTCAGCCCATCACCGTCTTGGTCCGTCGTTGCGGAAGCCTCGTAGGCAGCAAATTCAAGAGCCGCGATGCTCGATATGAACATCAAAAATACGAGTGACAGCGCCTTTGCCCTCACTCTAAACTCAACTTTCTTATTGGCCATCAAATCGGACTGTACCTCTAGCGACATCTCTGAACCCATCTCTCAACCCCCTCGTATAGCACTTAAGACAGTTGGAGCACAGTTCATACGCGGCAAAGCCAACTTCTCGCTCCTTTAGGAGCGTAGATTATTCGGTTGAAATTTTGTTGAGGAGGCTCAATGGAGAAAATTTGATAATTTTAATCTTCGAGGATTTCGATTTCGTCGTCATCAATCTCTTCGTCAGCAAGTTCAATTTCATCATCATCGAAATCCGAGTCAGCAATCGGTTCTGGAATATCGAAGTCGTCGACTTCTTCCTCTTCCTCATCGTCGTAATCTTCCTCTTCCCATTCTTCGGAGCGGCGACGACCAGCGAATGCGGCGACGCCGAGAATGATGAATCCACCGAGCAGTAACTTGGTTTCAGTTCGCATGTTCAAAATTTCATTTGTCAGTCGGCTGAATGGTTCATCAATTTCAACCCGAATATTAATTGATTTTTGAGTGTTGTGAGAATCGAGGAAAGATTGGCCATCCATCGTATAGGGTTCTCCTTCAATTTCGATGCTGTGAATGTCTCCATGTCGAGCCGATTCTGGGGCGCTTACTCGCAATCTAAATGTGACCTCATCAAACGCAGGTACTGTCAACATTCGTGAGCCTGTCGCTGAGTCTTCAGCCGTTGCAGACCATTCGCTAGGTCCGGAAGCTGTTAGTAAGACCCGCATGTCCGTGTTGCCTTCGTTCTTCAGCAACATTGAGTAATTCACAAATCCACCAGGTCCAATGGGTTGGTTTGAGGAAGATTGCACTATCTTGAGTGATGGGTCGCCCGCCCCAACCTCAATACTGAATGGCATGTCGAAGAACCGGTCTGGCTCATCTCCGTCAGTTGTCTCCTCTACACGGAGGAAAACTGTGTGATTACCTGAGAGCACTTGTGATGTGAGATGAACCTCGAGTTCAAACTCGATTGAATCATCTAAGGTCAACTGAATCATTGGCAGTGGATTACCTGCAGAATCCGTGATGATGTACTCCCACAATTTGTAGCGGCCATCCTCAACTTCGGCGTTTCGGTCGTAATCGGCTGGATTAACAATCTTCCAATCTTTAACTTGGTCAGCAGAACCTGAGGTTTGGGTTACTTTCACACGCATCCGAATATCGATGTGCTCGTCACCATCATCATTCAAACAACCGTCTGAGGCAACATGCCCCAGTCCATTACCAGCCCCATCACAATCGAAAACAACTTCTCCTTTCAGGCCATTAGTTCGATGTGGCGTAAACTCGACTTTCGAAGCGAGAGATGAATTTCCTTCGCTAAAGAACGAGACGATTACCAGCCCCGATTCCGGGTCATCCTCGACTCCACTCGGAGTCACTTTCATGACGATGGTTTCCACAGTGTGACGGTCGATCGAACCGGTGTGATAGAGCCCGTCGTCAGCATCGATTTCCATTACTGTTTGAGTAGAATTATCGATGAAGAAAACGGTGGTTCCGAGAGGCATCTGAGAGACCGTAAATCTAAAGCTGTCAGCGTCGAATCCGGTGTTGAAGATATCAATATAGAACGACGTAGGAGGGCCAAATGCGTCTACAAATTGAGGTAATGTTGAATCGAATTCATCCGGCCTACTCGAATTGTAGATTTGGTTCTCATGGTCGTAATCCCAAAGCGAAAGCATTGCAGGAGA
>CAUZUN010000244.1:0-2589 GCA_963583115.1 Candidatus Thalassarchaeaceae archaeon | reverse complement strand
GACCTCGGTGCAGGAGCGTGGGGTTCGAGTGACGACACATTAAGTCGAGTGAGTCAGCCTACTTGGGCTGATGTCGCTGACCTCGTACTTTCTGGTGAAAGTGCTGCAGGAAATATTCAATCCACCGGCGATGGCTCCGAAGACAGTGATGTGGTAGGAGTTCGAAGTCACGACCTAGACCATTTAATCGGGCGGCTGCAGAAGGAGATGAAGATGGCTGCAAGCCGACTTGAGTTTGAGCGAGCGGCTCAATTGCGAGATAGAATTTTCCAATTGGAAAATGAGGGCTAATTCACTTGGTAATTAGGCAGTTATAGTGGCAGTCCAAGACTAAGTTCGCCGATTAGCAGTTCGGCTTTTTTCGCGCCTTCTGTCTTGATGTAGTCCTGCCGTCTGCGCCGGCCATGAGTCGTAGGCTAGAGATAGTCATCATGACTCAAGGCCCTGAGTTGTACAGCACCACTCGGCTCGCAGCAGCGGCTCGCCGTGCCGGTCACGGTGTCAGCCACCTCAATCCGACCCGTTGCACAATCGACCTCTCTTCAGAAGGAGCGACCGTACTCTACAATGGCGAGAAAATTGTCCAACCAATCGATGTAATCGTTCCTAGAATCGGAGCGTCCATAACTCGGCACGGACTAACGATTCTCCGTCAATTCCAAGCGTCTGGAATCCCTGTTCTTAACAACAGCAGTGGAATCGGCGCTAGCCGCGACAAACTTCGAGCGCTACAACGGTTCGCATCAGAAGAACTTCCAATTCCCCGCACCGCATATGCGAGAGGAGCCGGAGATTTGCACGAATGTATTGGAACAGTCGGTGGTCCACCGGTTGTACTCAAGTTGCTGCAAGGGACTCAAGGTGTCGGAGTGATGCGCTGTGACACTGTTGCAAGCGCTGAATCCGTAATCGATGTTCTAGCCCGCCTCCACCAGCCAATCATCGTCCAAGAGTATGTTGAAGAGTCAAATGGCTCCGATATTCGAGCGATTGTAGTCGGTGACAAAGTCGTCGCTGCAATGCGAAGAAAGGGCAAGGGCGACGACTTCCGCAGCAACATCCACCGTGGTGGAACGGGAGAAGAAGTTGAACTGGAAGAAGATGTGAAGCGTATCTGCATCGACGCCTGCAAAGCACTCGACTTGAGATTCGCAGGCGTCGACCTTCTTGAATCAAAGCGTGGACCACTCATCATCGAGGTAAACTCATCACCGGGTTTGGAGGGAATCGAGGGGGCCACTGGAGTAGATGTGGCGGGTGAGGTAATAAGCGACCTTGAGTATCTCTGTGGCTTGTAAACCAGATATTTGCAACCGTTTGATTGATGGCACAAAGGGTGGTCGGCGATTTACATGGTTGATTCTCACGAGTACGACCTGCCGGTTGAAGACTACGATTTCTCCTCGCTGACCGATGCTAAATCTTTGATTGACCAGATGTCAACCGCTGGCGGATTCACCGCTACCAAATTGGCTCTGGCGCGTGACCTTCTCAAGGAAATGTTCCAGGCTTTGGATGACGCTTCAGATGTTGAGGAAAACCACCTTAATTGGCTCTCTTTTCCCGCCTGTCTGTGTGCAACTGGAACCCGCGGATTCTTCGTCGAAGCACTCAAGCGAAAACGGTTCAATTTGGTAATCACAACCTGTGGAACCCTCGACCATGACCTTGCAAGGACTCATGAAAATTACTTTCACGGCTCCTTTGAGTTGGATGATGTCGAACTGGGAGAACAAGGTTTGAACCGACTTGGGAATGTCATCGTTCCAAACTCGAGTTACGGTGAAACCATCGAGAAGGTTTTGATGCCGATGTTGGAGGAAATCGAGGCTGAACGGCGTGAAGCCAACCCCGAAAATCCATGGCAAGGATTTGGCAGTGTGGAACTCTGTTGGGCGATTGGGGACCGAATAGACGACGAATCTAGTCTACTTCACTGGGCAGCAAAACACAGAATTCCCATTGTGATTCCGGGTATCTATGACGGCTCCGTTGGGGCTCAACTGTTCATGCACCGACAGCGCTCTTCGGACTTCAACCTCGACCTCCTCGCCGACCAACAACTTCTTTCTGACTTGGTCTGGACCTCAGACTCCTCCCACGCGCTCATGGTAGGTGGGGGAATCAGCAAACATCATGTCATCTGGTGGAACCAATACCGCGGTGGACTTGATTCAGCAGTTCAAATCACTACTGCACCCGAACACGACGGCTCTCTATCCGGAGCTCGACTTCGGGAAGCGATCAGTTGGGGGAAAGTCCGTGCTGATGCTCCGCAAGTTGTAGTCGAGGGAGATGCTTCAGTTCTGCTTCCACTTCTTGGTGCAGACCTATTCTCCTCGTGAGTGGGCAAGACATTCCATCAAGCCGACCCTGAATGGAACCAATGGGTGCCATCCCATCGTCCCAACCGCTTCAAGAGCGGCGTGTAACGATGCTAGATTTGGCCTCTCAACCTTCTCGGTAGGTTCAGTTTTCGGTTCGGAAACAACAAGATGTTCAATTTTGAAGGAATGGTCTACTGCGGCTTGATAACGCTCCCACAACATATCCAACTCCTGAGACAAAGCGTGATGACTCCAACATCTA
>CAUZUN010000243.1:0-2590 GCA_963583115.1 Candidatus Thalassarchaeaceae archaeon | reverse complement strand
TTAATCAGTTCAGGGGCGTCGTCCAACGCCTCGTTGACAGCAATGACTTCGCCTGCAAGAGGCGTGAAAATTCCACTTACGCTCTTCACGGATTCGACACTGGCAAATTCCTCTCCCGCCCCAAAAGAAGAGCCTTCGTCGGGCAGTTCAACATAGACGATGTCGGTAAGAGCGTCCTGCGCATGGTCGGTTATTCCTATGACTGCGACCCCGTCTGTGATTCGCAACCACTCATGGTCTGCCGTGTAATAGAGGTCGTCTGGAACTTCGCTCATCTTTCCTACCAGTCATGCCGAGATGGACTCGGGGGTCAATACTTTCGCTATTCCTCTTCGCTCACTTTTGATTCGAGAAGACCCTTCTCCAAGTTCGCCCAAGCGTCCGACAAATCCTCCTCGTCCAACTCTTCGGCCACTTCCTGGGTAAGGGCTACCTCCTGAACTGCCACATTTTGTGAGGGGAACATAGTCGAGAGTGGAGAATTGCTGTTTGAAATCGTGAAGCCGGCGAGAAGAAAAGCGATTGCGGCGCCGGGAATTAACCACCCAATCGAACCGCTTGATGTGCAATTCGAGAGCGGGTCATCTGGACACTCCGCGGGTGGTAGGCGGCCGTCGATAAGAGCGAAGGCGGTGGCGAGTAACAGAGCGAAGCCGAGGCCGAGCAGAAGGCGGCGGGCGGTGACAGCAGGTGGCTCCATCGGTTTGCACGAAGTGCGATGAGTGCATCAATTCGACGGATGTTGAAGTCCACTGTTGGAAATTGATTTCGATGACTCAATATCAAAGTGATAATTGAGACTAAATGGCTGGGCAGCGCCTTGTAAGGCGTCACTAGGTCACCAATGAATGTGCTTGAGTAGTCCATTCAAGCAGAAGTTTTGGGTCCGCTGCAGAATCCAATGGGAACCTTAGTTGGTCGGTATCCAACGCCGAGGCGCCTCAGATGTCAAGTTCGATGTTGAGATTCTGGATCAATTCCTTGTAGCGGTTTCTGATTGTGACTTCAGTCACTCCTGCTACTTCAGCAACCTCTCGCTGAGTCCTGCGCTTGCCGCACAAAACGCTCGCGATGTAGATGATTGATGCTGCAATTCCGGTAGGTCCTCGACCACTGGTCAACTCTTTTTCTTGAGCCGCCTTGATGAGTTCGTATGCCTTCGCTTCGACCTCTGCGTCAAGACCGAGTCCAGAGCAGAACCGAGAGATGTAATCCTCAGGTCCGGTCGGCATTATTTTCATCTTTAGTTCGCGTACCATGAAGCGGTAGGTTCGGCCGATTTCTTTGCGGCCGGTTCGGCTCGCCTGTCCAATCTCGTCGAGTGTTCTTGGAACACCGCACTGCCTACATGCTGCGTAGAGAGAAGCTGCTGCGACCCCTTCGATTGAACGGCCTCGGATGAGTCTCTTTTCAACCGCTTTCTTGTAGTTGACTGCGGCCGCTTCGCGCACCGACTTTGGTAGTTCCAAACGACTCGCCATTCTGTCGAGTTCTGCAAGAGCCATGGCGAGGTTTCGCTCGGTCGCGTTTGACACGCGAGAACGCTTCTGCCACTTTCGCATCCGATAGAATTGAGAGCGGTATCTGCTGTTGATTGTCTTTCCAGAATAATCCTTGTTTTGCCAGTCGATATCTGTGCTCAGACCTTTATCGTGAAGCATCACAGTCATGGGTGCGCCAGTCCTTGCTCGCTGGTCGCCTTGTTCAGGACTGAATACTCGCCACTCTGCACCTTGGTCGATGACATTGTCTTCCAATACAAGGCCGCAGTCTTGACAAACTACCTCTCCCCTTGTTTCATCTCGCTCCAGACTGCGACTGTTGCATTCTGGGCACTTCACTGTGTCTTCAACTTGGGTAGGTGGTTTAGCCATTCAATTCACTCTCGTTCGTCTTTCCCAATGCACTCATACAAGAAGAGAAAGTATAAACGGCGTCAAACCGAACCTATTTAAAATTTGGTGGTTATTCCAATTGGAAAAAATGAAATGGTGAATTTCTTCAATGTTAGATACTGCGAACCGTCAAATAGCCCCGGCACTTGGCAATTGCTGCCCGTAGGGCAGGGGTATACTCATGAGCGATTCTCGGCCGCCAGAGCAGATTTGCCTCAGCGCAGGAAAAAGAGTCCTGTTTTTGACAAAAAACCTCGATTTGATTCGCCAACAACTCTACGATGGTCTCAATTTGAAGATGGCTGACCTCACAATTGAGGACCTTCTCGACGACATCAACACCGATGTGATGACCCCGGCGTGGGTCTGTTTCGACCATGACCCGGCAAAGATAGCCGAAAACGCATACGCCGGGTTGATGCAAGGGGGAAAGCGAGTTTTTGATGAGCGAGCACTCATCGATGGTGGTTTCGAAGTCATTGTTTCGGGTCACCGAAAAGGGACGGGGAGCAGCCGGGAGACGGCCGCACAGTGCGAACGATGGTCTGGAATCAATCTAGTTATCGCAGCATCATTCGCTCCGATTCACGCTCGCAACAACATCAATCTCGGACAGCTGATGGGCAGCCACGCAATGCTCGAGCGACTCCAATCCGGAGAGTCGATTCCGCTTACTGAATTCACCGAGCAGCGTG
>CAUZUN010000242.1:0-2599 GCA_963583115.1 Candidatus Thalassarchaeaceae archaeon | reverse complement strand
CATTCCCATCGGCTGTCACCGGTGTACAAATCATGATTCACGACGCGGATGGAAATCTGCTCGGTGAGACCGAACCGTTCCATATCAGAGCGGCTGGGACTGGGGAGAAGAGCGAGAGCAATCTGATGCTATACGCCTCAATCTCAATCGCCATCGTTGTCATCGTAGCGGTTGCAGTAGCAGCACTCATGCTGCTCGGCCGAGGCAAGGAGGATGACGATGAAGACCAGTTCTTCATCCAAGATGAAGACTATCTACCAGCAGGCGAGGCTCTTGAAGCGTTACCCCGAACAGGTGCACAACCGCGGGCTGCTGGAAAAGAGACTGGCGGATACGCATCTACCGGAAGCACACCTCCCGGCTATGGCGGCGGAGGACCACCCGGAAGCGGTGGACCACCCGGTGGCGGAGAATCGAAGATGGACCGCGCAAAGCGGCTCTTCCCGCACTGGGACGACGAGACCATACAGGGCTACTTCGACCAAGGCTGGACAATCCCACAATTACAAGATTGGGTGAAAGGGAACAAGTGAACACCGTCATTGTGAAAGGCTGCCACGCGGAGGTTAATCTATGTCCGACTGGAAAACGCTGGACTCAGCCAACCCAACCGAGGAGCACTCGATGCTCCGAGAGATGGTCAGGGATTGGGTCGCCGCGGAGGTAGAACCCCAAGCGTTGGAGCACGACAGGGAAGAGAAGTTCAACCTCGATTTGTTTCGTCAGATGGGCGACATGGGTTTGCTCGGCATCACCGCACCAGTGGAGTACGGCGGGGCTGGCATGGACGCCCTTGCAGCGGCTTTGGTGAATGAGGAGATTTCCTATTCGGACCCCGGTTTTTGTCTCGCTTATTTGGCGCACAGCATGCTTTTCGTCAACAATTTGTCACGCAACGGTTCTGAGGAGCAGAAGTCAAGAATTCTCCCGAAGGTCTGCTCTGGTGAGTGGGTCGGTGCGATGGCGATGTCTGAGCCCGATGTGGGTACGGATGTGCTTGGAATGAGCACTACTGCGGACTTACAAGAGGATGGAAGTTGGCTTCTTAATGGCCGAAAAATGTGGATTACAAACGGCTGTATAGATCAAGAGGGAACTCCTTGTGATGTCGTTTGGACATACGCAAAAACCGGCGTCGATGCGAAGGGGCGAGCACAAATTTCCACCTTCTTGGTAGAGAAACACCACCCGGGATTCTCGGTCGGACAGAAAATCGACGACAAGACTGGAATGCGCGCCTCAAACACCGCCGAATTGGTCTACGACAACTGCCAAGTTCCTGCTGACGCACTGGTTGGAAAACCTGGTGAATCCATCATTCATATGATGCGAAATCTTGAGCTTGAGCGGCTTACATTGGGCGCTCAAGGCGTCGGGATTGCTCGGCGCTGCGTGGTCGAAATGAATCGCTATGCTACTGAGCGAGAGGCTTTCGGCAGGCAGATTCGAGATTTCGGGCAGATTCAGCGTCACATCGGTGAATCGTTTGCAGAGTGGCGTGCGATGCACGCCTATCTGTACGATGTTGCCCGCAAGATGGATGTCGAATCTAGCGGGCAACGGCTCGACTCGGATGGAATCAAGTTAGTCTCTGCCACTATGGCAAAGAACATCGCCGACAGAGCGATGCAGGTGATGGGTGGCTACGGCTATGTCGGCGAATATGTCGTCGAGAGGTTGTGGCGAGATGCGAAGTTGCTGGAGATTGGCGGCGGCACTCTTGAGAGCCACCAGAAGAACATCACCCGAGACCTTGCCAAGGATGACTCTGTCCTCTACTGAGGTGGCGAGATGGCTTGGAATTGGAAGGCGAAAGATTGGGCCGACCCTGATGGCGGGGTGCTCCGACTCTTCCCGTACATTCCCGCTGCCGTCCTCCCGAGGAAGTTGCGGCCGCGTGACGATTGGGATGGCGTCGCTTTTCTCTTGCATGAAGAGGAGCGGGACTCTTGGAGCGATGAGGAACGGATGGAGAAAGCCAGCAATGCCTCGGCGGCAGCACTCGCCATTGAGGGCGGCGGTGACCTCTCTCGAATGTTGGTTCGAATGCAATTCGTTGAAGGAGTCCAAGCACCAAGATTTCCAGACCCAGAACCACACCGGCTTGCCAATGTGGCGAGTAAGGGAAAAATCCCTGCGTATTTCGTCGAGCCAGGAGTCGATGACGAAGAGTGGCTGTCCTACCTTGAGGACTGTGCAGAGGAGGCTTCGCGCCTCCCTCGCATTGCCGGGATGTTGTTCGCAAGGCGAAGATTTGCCAAAGAGTGGAAGCGTGTTCAACCGACGGTCAGCGAGCCAGTTGGTGTGAAGCATCCAGAGGAATTGGCAATATGCGCTGGGGTAGCCGCGGCTTGGTGGCGGCGTTGTGAATTTCATTCAACAGAAGAGTTGCGAGCGCGACGAGACGAGCGCCTCTGCGGCCGGCTGAGAGGAGCGCTAGCGCACGCGAGGGAATCCAATGATAATCCGGTTATCATCGTTCCAGTAATCCAAGATTGGCTCGATGACATACTCGCAACGCTCAAGACCAATCCCGACATAGAGGAAAGTGCACCGGTCGGTGTGGAGTTGAGTTAATGGCGAGGAGAGGTGCGGTTGC
>CAUZUN010000241.1:0-2600 GCA_963583115.1 Candidatus Thalassarchaeaceae archaeon | reverse complement strand
GCTCGGCGGCAGGCTCCCCTACGGCTACCGTTTGGTTGGTGAAACCGGTCAAGATGTTGCTGATGAAGTGATGCTCCGAGCCGAACGAGTTCTAGCCCGATTGCAAACTGTCGCAGCCAAGTTGGAAGATTTGCTCTGAGGTTATTCGAAGTCAAACCTCACGATGGATGTAAGGCAATCTAACCTAATTTCCAGAGTCATCGCCAATTTCGTGGGGTGGGTTTTCCAAGAAATTTTTGACTCTTTCAGCGAGCGATTCTGGCGTCGGCTCTTGGTGAAGCGTTGTTCTCAGCGCTTTTCCACCGGGAAGGCCCTTCGTGAAAGCGAATGCGTGGCGCTTTCGATTCCTATTCGGCCGGTCGCCATTCAATTCGTCATCGAGTTCGATGTAGCGACTCCACGCCCAACTGCGCGCCTTCGCTTCCGAAATTTCCCCCTTTTGAGTGTCCGCCCTATTCGCCCCCACCTCCGTTGCTACCTGCGCTGGTGCCTCTCCCGCACCATTGTTCTCAGCCGCCCACGGTGGAGCGGAAACAGGCCAACCGAGTTCACTCTTGATTTGATGGAAAATCGTCGGCCGGCCAATTGCAGCCCGACCAATCATGAGGCCGGCCGCGCCTGTCGCTTCGATGCAAGCGGTTGCTGAACGAGCATCAACGATGTCACCATTCGCAATCACCGGGATATCAACCGCTTCGACAACCCGACGAATAAAATCCCAATCAGCCACACCAGAATATCTCTGTCGAAGCGTCCGGCCATGAATACACAGTCTTGCAACACCGAGCCCCTCAAGCCGGCTCGCCAATTCAAGAACTGTTTCGGGGCCGTTACCAGTCCCGAGCCGCATCTTGACCGTGATAGGTACTTCTGAGACGGCGATGCATCTCTCAACCATCTCAATCAATTCATCAGGGTGGCCCATCAAGGCCGCCCCAGCGCAGTTGCGAGTTACTTTGGGAGCAGGGCAACCAAAGTTGAGGTCGATGACATCTGCAACCTCAGCCAACATCTCGGTGCAGTGAACCATCTCCTCCGCAACTCCTCCAAAGATTTGCGGAATGAACGGGCTTTCTCGCGGGTCGCTCGACAACTTGTGCCAACTCTTCGCATCCCTGCGCGTCAAACCGGCGGCGGCGGTGAATTCGGTGATGGTCAAATCAGCGCCGCACTCCCTCGCTAACAGCCGAAAAGCGAGGTCACTCACCCCAGCCATTGGCGCGAGGAAGAGGGGCACGGGTGTAGGCTGGTCGCTCATCACTTGGCCGAGTTGGTCAATCACTTGAGAAGTTCGGGGCGAAAACGGTGGCGTGGGAGCCCATAGAAGCGGTTATGAAGGGTTGTCCGGTGGGCGGGCCGCATGGAGGAAGAGACTGCCCCTTTACTGCCCTTTGAGACCTATGAATTGAACGCCGTTCACATAGGCACGCAAAACAAGAGCAAGGACATGCAGCCCTTCATTCAAGAGGTCACCACAGAGGGTCCTCCGATTCACCTTTTCAACATCAGCAAGACCGACGAGAGAATAGCTTTGGCATCCAAATTTTTGAATATGTTTGAGACTGAAGAAATCCTCGTTGTCAGCGCTCGCCAGTACGGACAGCGCCCGGCACGAAGGTTCGCCCAAGCAATCGGTGCACGCCATATCGTCGGCCGCTTCATCCCAGGCACACTCACAAACCCGAAACTCCACACCTACATGGAGCCGCGATTGATTTTCGTAACCGACCCACAGGCGGACAGTCAAGCACTCTCTGAGGCAGTTAATTCGGGCCTCCCGGTCGTCGGCATCTGCGACACTAACAACACCCTCCGAAATGTCGACCTGTGCATCCCTGCCAACAACAAGGGTCGTCGCAGTCTTGCACTCATCTACTGGCTTCTTTCACGAGAAGTTCTCAAGGCACGCGGTGTGACCGATGATGCTACTTGGAATCACACCCAAGCAATCGAAGATTGGGAATCCTCGTTCTGAGTTCCGAGCGCCGAGCGCTCGGCAGAAATTGACGGGCAATTCAATCATGTCGGGGGAATCCTCTTGATGCGGTGCGAACCGTTTGCCGTTGATGTCCGAGGAAGGCGACTCCGCTGAGGCTACGGCTACGCCGTCGGAATCACCTGCTGAATCTTCTGATTCAACTGACGAAAAGTCATCAGTAACTCCTCCGGAATCAAATCTCAAACTATCAATCGCCACAAAAGACGATGATACGATTTGGCGCGATGGAGATGGAATCCCGCTACCAGTTTCTGCCAGCGACCTTGAGCGACACGCCTACTGCCCCCTCTCTTGGCAACTTGCGAAGTCTGGAGTCGCAGGTGAAGGTGAAGCGATTGAGCGAGGGAATCGCAAGCACGATGAAATTCACAAGGCGATGGAGAACTACCACGGAAAGGAGCAGCGAGCCCGCCGAGAGATGGTCATCTGGACTTGGTGGTTTGCGATTCTGGCAACCTTTGCTGTTGACACTGCGGCTTTCTTCTTCGTAGGTGAAGGAATGATCAACGAGGATTGGACGGTACGGCTCTCCCGCTATCTCGCGCTGCTTTCACTGACCTGGCTGTTGCTCGCCATCCTACTCCTGTTCATCCCTTGGCGC
>CAUZUN010000240.1:0-2655 GCA_963583115.1 Candidatus Thalassarchaeaceae archaeon | reverse complement strand
GCTCGCGCTAAGTTCAAATCCGGCGGGCCCGATTACAATCGATTAGTGGGCCCGACCGGATTTGAACCGGTGGCCACTCGGTTATGAGCCGAGCGCTCTAACCAACCTAAGCTACGGGCCCTCAAAGTTGCCGCGGCGCGCCCACCCCTCAAAGTTGGCGGCGGTGGCCGTTCAGCCCGTACGCTGAAATATGACGTAGGTCACCCTACGGGTGGTGCCCATGGGAAATCGCACTTCACCGACTCACCTCGCCCTTGCACTTCTCTTCCTCCTGCCACTCCTCCTGCCGTTCGCTCCAGCAGGCGCACAATTTCTGCCCAGCGCCACAATGGATTGTACTCCAACCACTGCGAACATACAAGTTGGCCCCGGGGAACAACGGGTTGCTACCTTCTATTGCACAGTTGAAAACGACTCTCTCTTTGTCGAGGAGGTCACCATCGAGGTCGACCCAGACCCTGGAATCTCCGTCGCTTCACCGGGAAAGATCACTGTCGGTGCTCAAGATGAGGCCGAGTTTGAAATCGTGGTCCGTGGAAACGGTGGGATGTCGAAGGGAACCAGAAATGTGAACATCACCTACCAAGTTACGACAGTTAGCGGAACGCCATGCTTTACATGCGCGGAGGAAGAATTGGAACTCTATGTCGAAGTCGATTCTTACGGCTGGCCCAGTTTTGAGATGGATGGGCAAGAAATGTTGCTCAAATATAGTTCGGCAGACACAGTCAATTTCACCGTGACAAACAAAGGCAACGATGCCGACACGCTACTCATCAGAATCGAAAACCAGAGTGGCCTTGAGTCCTTTGGAATCATCATGCAGTTAAGCGATGAATCGGTTCAGCTTGAGGTCAATGAGTCGAAGGACATCTCAATTTCTGTGTCGACAACTGCGGAGGTAGGCGATGGTCGGTTTGAGGTCAAGATTTGGGTCGGAAGTAAGCGGGCACAGGACGATGGAGACCCGGTGGAATTTGCGGATGTTTTCTCGCTTCAAACAGAGACGAAACTGGTCATCCTCTCAATCGACAGTGTCCCGAGTTGGGCGTTCGCAGTCGGCGGTTTGCTTCTCCTTTTGGTTGTAGTCGGAGTTTGTGTGGTAGTCGTGAAATTGGTAAGTTCCCGACGCGCTGAAGTGTTCGATGACGACTTTGAATTGGAAGATGACTTCGAAGACGACTTTGATGACTTCGATATGGATGAGTTCTGAAATGGCCGCCCGAACCCTATTCATTACCCCCATATCTTTATTACAAACAGAATGTGACACTTCACCGAAGGTGTTTGAATGAAGGGTAAAGCGACTCGGAGGATGGCTCTCATCATCTGTTTGTATGTGTTGAGTACATGGGCGGGAGTGGCAGCAAACGCATCAGCGCAAGTGTCCCCTAACCCAACTGTGAATGTTGCTTGCTCACCCGCTGCAATACCTATCGAAGTTCACCCTGGTGCACAGCGAGTTGGAACGACTTACTGTACCGCGACCAACCCTACTCAGTATGTAGAGGAAGTCAACATCCAAGTCACCTCGGGCGGCCTAGCAGTTGCAGCACCCGGCTCAGTTACTGTCGGCGCATACGACTCCACCACCTTCGAAGTCGTTGTCCGCGGTGAGAACCGCCAAGCAGAAGGCAGCCGAACAATCACCATCACTGCAAGAGTTGTCTCCGCATCAGGGATTCCTTGCACTACCTGCCCTTCGGTTCCAACCCAAGTGATGGCGACCATCACGCAGTTCAGTCGACTCCGTGTCGAGGCTGAAGAACCGTTCAAGCAATTGCGCCCGAAGGTTGACTACATCTTCGAGTTCAAGGTCTACAATGACGGCAACGCATACGACCGCTTCAACATCGAAGTCGCAAACCGTGATGAGTTGGAAGAGGCAGATTTCCAAATCACGCTACCAACTATCTCGACTGAAATCGAACCACAGGCGCCGGCCGATAAGGTTCGTGTGATGATTCGAACTCCCAAGGTTCAGGGCTGGTCCGACACTTACTACCAGTTGCAATTCAAGGCGACGAGCGAATACTCGGTTCGGACTGAAGGCATTCCAAACTACCAGACTCAAATGGTCACCTTGTATGTCCGTGGCGTTTACCTCCCCGGCTTCGAGTTGGTGCCGTCCTTGACGATGGTTGCTCTAGGAGCAGCGTTCATCGCACGGCGTCAAGATGAGGAAGAGCAGACTGAAACAGTTGCTGAGTTGCAAGAGATGACTCAACAGTTACCGTTCTGACTTGGGCTGCAAAGACATCGACGAGTTTTCGACGCCCTTGTATCAAGGGAGTGTGTTGGCGGCCATGTGGCAGGTGCAAAACCGGCACTCTCGCGGGCGCGAGTAGCCAACGGGTTGATAACGGCTTGAGAGTCACAGAATAGCGATTGAGGGGAGAAAATGTCTGGTGGATTGTTGGAGAAGGCGCAGAATGTTGACGGCAAAGAGCCTGCAGCGGTAACGAGTGGAAAGGAATCCATCAAGGAACCAATCTTGGAGAGTTCGGGTGGCCTTTTGGAGCGGGCAGGAGTTTCCGATGATGATGAATCATCAGGATTCCCAACATCCTCCCAAAAGAAAGGCATCGCTGGCGGTATCGTTGCTTTGCTAATTCTCTTCATTGCTTACCAAGCAGTCATGGGTTTCTCATTCGG
>CAUZUN010000239.1:0-2669 GCA_963583115.1 Candidatus Thalassarchaeaceae archaeon | reverse complement strand
CTCGATGATGTTGTGTAGATAGGATATTTTTCTTCACCCTTCAAACATAATATTCACCCTTCTCTCATGACTAGTTATCAGCGGCGTTAGCCGTTGCATTGATGGACGGTCGGCTAACGCCGTCAAATCGAGGGATTGGATGGGGCGTATGGCACTCCACCGAATCGAGGTCACACCCAAGGCACTACCCGGTCTCCAAGATACCTTGGGTCAAAGCGTCAAACGGCAATTGGAATCAGACCACGGAATACTCATCGACGATGTTCGTAGTATCACTGGATATTTGGTGAAAGCCAATCTTACAGAGAGCCAATTGGAGCAGATGGTAACCGACCTTTTCTGTGACCCGGTGATTGAACATGGTGCCGCTAACAGTTCGATGTTGAACAACCCCTCTTTTTTTGCCAACCCACCACAAATGGCGATTCAAATAGGATTCAAACCGGGCGTCACAGACAATGCTGGACAAGCTGGTTTGGATGGCCTTCAAACCCTCTTCCCACAACACACGGAAAACGCCGAAGTGGCGACTACGATGACCTATCTTTTCTATGGTGTTCCCGATGGAGTCCACTGTGATTTTCTAGCAGGGCAACTCCACAATCAGATGATTGAGAGGGCCGTACTTTCTGGCCGTCTGGATTGCGCTTCAGCCCAGTGGCCCGAACTTCCCTTCCCAACTCGACCGGCTACGACATTTGAATCACCCGGCACAATAGATTTGGAGGTTAGTGATGAGGAACTGATGGAGATTAGTGAGAGTGGTGTTTTGGCACTAAATATCATTGAGATGAGGGCCATTCAGGCGCATTATCGAATTCCAACCATTCGAGCGACCCGAGAGGATTGTGGTCTCCCACCAAATGCGCCTACTGATGTTGAGTTGGAGTGTTTGGCACAGACTTGGAGTGAGCATTGTAAACACAAGATATTCGCGGCTAAAATCCATCATGTCGATACTGAGACTGGAGAAGATTGTGAAATTGATTCACTATTCAAAACACACATTGTGAAGCCGACACTTGATATTGGCAACCAAGTTGATTGGCTTCTCAGCGTCTTTCACGACAACTCCGGAGTCATTGAATGGAACGACGAATGGAGCCTCTGCATCAAGGCAGAAACTCACAATTCACCAAGCGCACTCGACCCGTTTGGCGGCGCGATGACTGGAATCGTCGGAGTCAATCGAGATATTCTTGGCACCGGACTCGGCGCTAGACCAATCGCCAATACCGATGTATTTTGTTTCGGCCCCCCTGACTACTCAGGTCCACTACCAGACGGTCTATTCCACCCTTCCCGGGTATTCCGTGGTGTACACGCTGGGGTTCGTGCTGGTGGTAATGAATCTGGAATTCCGACAGTCAATGGAGCGATTGTATTCGATGAGCGTTACATCGGTAAACCACTCGTCTACTGCGGCACAGTCGGCATAATGCCGCGCCGACTTGCGGATGGGCGAGAGAGCCATGACAAGACGCCCAGTCCGGGTGATGTGGTCTACATGGTTGGCGGCCGTGTGGGTAGTGACGGAATTCACGGCGCCACTTTTTCCAGTCAAGAACTGACAGAGGAGTCGCCTTCTTCAGCGGTCCAAATCGGCGACCCAATTACTCAGAAGAAAATGATCGACATGATCCTGCAGGCGCGCGATGACGGCATCATTCAAGTCATCACAGACAACGGGGCGGGAGGACTTTCCAGCAGCATCGGGGAGATGGCGGAACTTACCGGTGGGGCGCGGATAGACCTCTCGGTGGTGCCCCTCAAACAGGCCGGTTTGTCGGCTTGGGAAATTTTGGTTTCCGAGTCACAAGAGCGGATGACTGTTGGAGTAAGTCCGGGCGACTGCTCTGCATTCGAGGCATTGGCAGACCTGCACGAAGTTGAGGCGACCGCGGTTGGAACTTTCACCGATGACGGGCTTTTCCATGTTTTGTATGGTGAGCAGACAGTCGCCCATCTACCGATTGAATTTCTTCACGAAGGGGTTCCCCAACTCGAACTCGAAAGCGAGTGGATACCCCCACAACATGACGAGCCAAACTTTCCTAACTTAAACTCAGACGAGATGGGTGAGTTACTGATGCGCCTGATGGCTCAGCCAAATATAGCCAGCAAAGAGTGGTGGGTTCGCTCCTACGACCACGAAGTCATTGCACAATCAGTCATCAAACCGTTCTGCGGCGTCAATCATGATGCACCAGGAGACGCCGCAGTCATCGCCCCGATTCATGGTGGAACACAAGGGGCGGTAATTTCCTGTGGAATCGCACCCCGATACTCTGACATCGACACTTATGCAATGGCAGCAGCCAGCATAGATGAGGCGGTGCGTAACGCAGTCTGTGTAGGGGTTGACCTTGAGCGAATGGCTGGGTTGGATAATTTCTGTTGGCCAGATTCAGTCGAATCCGACAAGACCCCAGATGGGCGCTACAAACTTGCTCAACTAGTTAGGGCAAATCGAGCAATCGATGATGTGTGTAGGGCTTACCAGTTACCATGTATCAGTGGTAAAGACTCCATGAAGAACGATGTCACACTCGATGGCAAAAAAATCAGCGTACCCCCTACACTGCTCTACAGTCTACTCGGTAATCACCACGATGTACGCAAAGCAGTTTCAAGCGATTTCAAGAAAATTGGTGACGCAATCTACCTGT
>CAUZUN010000238.1:0-2672 GCA_963583115.1 Candidatus Thalassarchaeaceae archaeon | reverse complement strand
GTTTACCCAACCGTAGGTTGGGTGGGTGACAAAATGGCATCGGTCGTTGTCTGGATTGATGAGGGTTGCATCGTCTGTGATGCATGTGAAGAGACTTATCCCGAAGTTTTCCATGTCACTGATGATACCTGCTTCATCAAGGCGGAATCCCGAACTGATGGAAATTTCGACACTAATGAGACTTCAAAATCCGCGGTAACTGATGGTATCGATTTTGAAATCCTCGTAGAAGCGGCAGAAGGTTGCCCGGTCGATGTCATCATGGTCGAGCAAGTAGGCGGGGATTCCCCGGCTGAAGAGCCCGAAGAAGTGGCAGTGGAGATTGCCGCGGCAGCAGGTGCGGTGGCTGAATCGGAGGCTCAAGTTTCGTCAGCGGCTGAAGTCTCGATGGACGGCGACAGGTCACTTCTCATTCTATTCGGCTCTCAATCGGGCAATTCAGAGGACCTCTGCGCCAAGATGGGCAAGTCTGCTTCGACCTACGGTCTTGAGGCAACTGTCAAGGGGATGGATGAACTTCAAATCGGCGAATTGGCCGGTCAAAAGCGTGTACTCATCGTCTGCAGCACTTGGGGCGAAGGAGATATGCCGGACAACGCCGAGGACCTTTGGGTAGCCGCAAATGGTGACGCCGCGCCCTCCCTCGCCGGTACACATTTCTCAGTTCTTTCACTGGGTGACACCTCCTACGAATTCTTCTGCCAATCCGGCATTGATTGGGATGTCTGGTTCGAAAAGCAGGGCGCAAACCGAGTTGTACCTCGGGTCGACTGCGATGTCGATTACGACGAAATGGCGAATGGTTGGGTCGCAGAAGCACTCCCTCATATCGCTGCGGTTGACGGCGATGGCGTCTATCAAGAGGATGCGGTCGAGGCGCTGAAAGCGAAGGCAGTCGGCGGCAAGAGTGTGGTAGCGGCTGGCTCAGCGTTTGACCTCCCAGACCTTGAGAGGGCTGAATTGCAGGTCAACATCCAGGTCTTCCGTTACGACCCGGTCAGCGGCGAATCCGGCCACGATGTCTGGGCTTGTGCGATGCCCGGTAACCTCTCGGTCACCGAAGCGTTGCGTCTACTCAAGGCGACAGAAGATGGCTCACTCACCTTCCGTGACGGCTCACCAGACGATGCCACAACCGGCCTTCTCGTCAATGGCCGCCTCATCCTCCCCGGTCGCTGCGCTATCGCCGACCTCGCAACCTCTCGTAAGGGTGATTTTTCACTCCGCATCGACCCACTGCCCGGCTACGATGTCATTCGTGACCTAGTCGTCGACCACTCCGATTACCAAACGCACCTCTCAGCTAGCAAACCGTGGATGCGAGGCGCAACCCGCTCGGCAACCCAACTTCAACAGGGAATCATGGGCACCATGGAAGCGCCACTCGCAGCAACCCTCCACATCGCCGGAGATTTCCCAAGCCACCAACTCCTCCACAGCGCATCAGACACTACCCCTCACAACCGCCAATATGTCGGTCCAGCAGTTCTCGCTCGCCTGTGGGCTCGCTGCAACGATTCCCGGCTCTCACCTGCTGGCCGAACCTCCCACCTTGCGGTGGTGCAGGGCGAAAACGGAATCAAGGCAGAGGCTGACATGTCATCCATCAATCGACAGGGAAGAATGGGTGCGATTGCAGGACTTGCACTACTTGAGGCAAAGACCGCGACTTTGGTGGCGGATGGATTTACAGGACGCCACGGCAAGCATGTTTGGTGGTTCACTGAGACTGTGAAATTTAGTGGGCAACTCAACGAGACGACACTTGCGGGCGCAACCCTCGGGCCGTTCGGAATGGCGAAGAACGCGCTGACCGGAATTCTACCTCGAATGGCTCTCGGATTCACTCGGAACGGGGCTCCAATGATGCGAGATTTGCAGGCGATGTTCATGCCGCCTGGAAGCGTTGGAAAAATGCCGAAAATAATCAATTCTAAGGTCGATGACCACCATGAAATCGTCGCTCTCTACAATGCGTTTGACAGGAGGTTCTAGGGTGGCAAGATACCGCTACGCATACTTCCCCGGCTGTGTCGCACTCGGCTCGGCACGCGAAGTCCAAGACGCCATGGATGGGCTCGCTCAAATCCTCGACATAGAAATGGTCGCTCTCAAGGGGGCCGCCTGCTGTGGTGCTGGAGTCATGAAACAGGCCAACTGGGAGTTGCAAATTGCTCTCAACGCTCGGACTTTTGCTCAAGCGGAGGCACAAGGATTGGATGTTTTAACTCCCTGTGCGAGTTGTCAAGGAAACATGTCTGAGGACTTTGCTCGGCTGACTGAAGATGCTGATCTTCGTGAGCGGGTGAATGAGCAGTTGGAATCGATTGCTGGGATTCGCTTTGAGGGAACGATGAAGATGCGTCATTTGCTTCATGTTCTAGTCGAAGATATCGGGCTGGAAGAAGTCGCTGCAAAACTGAAAAATCCGATTGATTTCCCGGTTGCTGGGTATTACGGTGCCCCGATGCAGCAAGATGGGGCGTGTGGTGAGGACGATGTCTACGACCCACAGTATTTCGAGCAACTGATTGAGGTTCTCGGGGGTACTGCAATCAATTACGATGGCAGGACTCAGTCGGTAGGATTCCCCGGTCTCTTGGCGGAGGAAGGCAGCGCGTTGAAGATGACCGCGTCGGTTCTTTCGGATGCGAAATCGGAGGGCGCGAGGG
>CAUZUN010000237.1:0-2683 GCA_963583115.1 Candidatus Thalassarchaeaceae archaeon | reverse complement strand
GATTTTGAAGGGCTTGGATTCATCACAGTGGAAGAGAACATCAAATCAAAAATGGAGGGGCCAGATACAATCGTCGTGATGAACAGCCACCCAATCGTGACAACAGCGGTACCTTTCACCGATATCGCGGTTATGCCACCATATTCGATTGGCGACGAAGGTATGACAATCACATTACGAGGAGTTCCGAAAGGAATCAGTGGGTTCCTCGCCGCCACTCGACTTGTCCTTCCACCTGACAAAGTTTCAGTAATATCTCACGAGGAGCCTAAGCATGAAGCCCGTTCACTGCTCGGAGAGAGACAGTTGGAAATCCTACAACTCGCTATTCACCACGGCTATTACCAAGACCCACGCAAAATTTCGGTGAGTGCCCTCGCCGAGAAGATGGGAATCGCGAGGAGTACTCTTGGAGAGCATCTCGACTCAGCTGAAGCGGCACTAGTAAAGTGGGCTATAGAAGAGGATTGACTCGGTAGTCAAGAGCGAACATCCAGGGGCAACTGACCAAGAGAAAAATCCTGGCAAACTGACCAAGAGCGAAAATCCTAAGGCGACTGACCAAAAGTGACTAACCGCCAAACTGGTCGACACTCAAAGATGAGTTCTCATTCTTCGCCGTCTGCCGATTGCTCATCGGTACTATCTTCAAAAGTTCCCAATCCATCCGGCTTTTTACTGAACAGTCCAACGATTCCCACCGCCATCAAACCGAATCCAGCGAGATAAATCAGCAGTGTGATGTAATCGATGAAGAAGCCGCTTGCACCGGTATCAAAGTTAGTCCAATATGTGAATCGGTCTTGATTTTGAATTATCCCGCTCTGCATCGAATCGACCGTCGCTTGGTCAGCCCCACCACCAGTAACTATCATGAAAATTGGTTGAAGGTCACTTTCAGTCGGTGGGCTCGCAGCCTGCTCTGACATGAATCTCGTATCGAGATAAAAGTGGCTAGTCGACTCACCCGCTACGATAATCCGCGCTGTGTGTTGCACTTTCAACTCAACATCGGCGCTGAAGTAAATCGGCACCGCGCCGGGGAAGATATCGGTCACCGAATTCTGGTTCGTCAACTTCGCTTGAATCGAACGCTCACCCGGCGCTACGCTCGCAGTCCATACTTCGACAGCCATTCCGAGATGTTCGCCGTCAGCCTGTCGGATGGGAGCAGCAATTGCATAGTCGCCCAGATTCAGGAGGTCACCATCTCCGGTGATGAAGCCCCCGCTAGTACCAGCAAGACTCTCTGGACTTAGTTCTCCGTAGGAGGTATCTTCCATTTCTGGAGTGCGCCAGAAGAGGTATTCAGAGCCATCTTGGAGGAGAGTTTCCCCCTTGTCACATGAGAGGTTTTCACCCGTGCATATCGTGTAGGTCGTGCCACTGCCGGTCGAAACATTTTCTGAGCCGAAATAGGTCTTGTTAGTTTCCAAAGATTGCCATCCCAAACCCACATCGTTGACATCTCCACCTAATTGTGCCATCAACGGGTCACGCCAGCCGAAGAGCCATTCATCGACTGTATGAGTAACGAATTTTGTTGCACCCGGGTATCCAGTTGCATCTTCCCCGAATAGACTGTCAAGTATTCCGGGAATCTGATCTTGGAACATCAGATTGTAGGTAAAGTAGCGAAGTGCTGCTGCAGAACCTAAGTCAATATCGTAGATTTGCGCGACCAATTCGGTATCCCAAGTCAACTCGGTGCCGCCTTTCATCGGTACCAATGTTTCTGGGTCGACGGGAAGCGTGTGGCCGGTCACCTCTCCGTAGAGGAAGGCGATTGTACCGTCGCCAGCGATGCCCATCGGGCCGTAGAGAATGTTCTCTGTTTCTGCATAGGTGAGGTCGACATCGCCGGTTGAACCGAATCCAACCATCATTCCCGAGCCCCAAATTCCGCCGACATTCAAACTAGCAGCCGCGTAGCCACCGGTCATAGGATTCTCACTGCCGAAGGAACCGTACTCGAATCCACTCGCGTTAAGTGTCCCAGAGCCGCCAATCAATATCAAAGGAAAATCTGTTTCGTCGAGGAACCAATCGGCGGCATAGAACCCGATATTCTGTAAATCCACTATGCCGAGGTCGTAGTCAGCCATGACAGAGAATGGATTTGATTGAACCGCTAAGAGGAACAGGGCGAAGCCCTGCATCAAATCTGAAGAATCAGAGACAAGAAGGCCGCGGGGCGAGTCACCATCCATACCGTACAGAACATCGTTGAGTACTGCGTGGTCTTCGAGTCTAGCACCGCTCACTTCGTAGAAACGATCCTCGACCTCGTCCATATCGGAGTCCCAATTCTCATCGCCCCCACCATTGAGTGCGTATTCCGCTGAAACCAAAGCGAACAATGCTTGGTCACGGGCAATTGTCTCGGTTTGATTCACAGTTCCGGGTCCATCCTCTTCGGCGAGATAACCGAATAGTGTGGCGCGTTGGAGAGAGACGGCGGCATCAGGAACACCAAGTCCGACAAAGAGCGCAGGGCCCCAGTGGCTGGTGAGGGCAATTGAGACGGTGGAGTCACCGGGGTCGGTCGCGTTATAGTAAGCGTAGTCTGCCCATTCCCAACTCGAATTAGGGCCGGCGTCATCAAGCGAGTCTGCAGTCCGTTCACTCGGGACACCGACCTCCATGTCGTTGTCGACCATTTCAGAGCAGAACCCAGCCTTCG
>CAUZUN010000236.1:0-2715 GCA_963583115.1 Candidatus Thalassarchaeaceae archaeon | reverse complement strand
GTGCAACCCAACTCGATGAGTGAACTGTAGAGTGCATCAATTTCAGGGTTAGCGATGCCACTTGCGAGCGACCGCTTCAATTCCCAGCCCTTGCCGAGAAGTTCCCCAATTTCAGAAAATTTTCCATCTTGAAGTGCTATTGCAACCGCATTTGCTTGTTCCCGCATCGCACCCAGTTGCTCCATCCGCTCGCTGGTGTTGCTCGCCTGTTGTTCCAAGATTGGAGTCGCCTGTCGGCTCAGTCCAGTCCAAACCAGACAAAACTCGGAAGCGAGTGAATTTACTATCTCATCATCGAGTGAAATTGGGCTGACGGTGACTGATTCGTCGGGGTTGAATGCGATTTGGTTGACGCCGCCGTATGCCGCTGCGTACTGGTCCTGCTTGCCGATGGTCGCCCCCAAAACCTCGATTTCGATTTCACAAGCCTCCTGAGCCAACCGCTCGGCCGACACCTCCTCACCAGCCAAAGCGTAGAGAGCGTGTAGAAGTCCGACGGTTACTGTCGAAGAGGAGCCAAGTCCGGTGCCTCGCCCGGGGATGTCGGCGATGGTCGTCACCTCTACTCCGGAGGTCACTCCGGTCATTCGCATAGCCTCGCGGACTAATTCATGCTGAAGGTCTTCAAAATCGTCCACAATTTCGGTTTGGCTGTAGGAAATTCTCACCGAATCGTCAAACCGGCGATTGACTGTGACATAGATGTAGGCGTCGAGAGTCAGAGAAGTCACCAGTCCCCCATCGGGGTGATTTCTGTAGAACGCAGCAAGGTCGGTACCGCCTCCGCAAAAAGAGACTCTAACCGGCGTTCTACTAACGAGCATCAGCGCCGCCACCCTACACCCATTCATCAAGGCATCCGCTCCGCGAAACGGCTGAATTTGACCGTCGTAGGCGGTCGCAATGGCTAAGAGGACCCCGCGCCGGGAAGCATGAGGCGAGAGTGATGTCGAGCGACCTCATCACAATGGATGACCTGACAAATGACGAGATTTTGGAGCTGCTTGAACAAGCCTCCAGTCTCCTCCCAGTAGCCCGTGGCGAATCCTATTTGCCGCTCCTGCAGGGCAAGGTTCTCGGCAACATGTTTTTCGAGCCTTCCACGCGAACTAGAATGTCATTCGAAACCGCGATGAAAAGACTCGGTGGCGGTGTGGTCAACCTCGGTGCGCTCGCCTCTTCCTCGGTCGCCAAGGGCGAAACCCTCTACGACACGATGCGCATGGTCGACGGATACTGCGATGTCGCTGCACTTCGCCACCCGCGCCAAGGCGCTGCTCAATACGCCGCCGACGCCTGCGAAATCCCGATTTTAAACGCAGGCGACGGCTCTGGACACCATCCGACACAGACTCTACTCGACTTGTTCACAATCATGCAGGCACACGGTCGCCTCGACCTCAATGTGCTGATGGTCGGCGATTTGAGATACGGCAGAACCGTTCACAGCCTCTCACACGCTCTTGCTCGCTTCGGAGCGACCCTAACTTTCGTCGCCCCTCACGCACTTGGGATGCCCGGGGAGATAGTGAAGCACCTGAAAGAGGATGGCGCGAATGTCACGGAGTCGGAGGATATGCTTGGAAATTTGCCTGCTGCAGATGTAATCTACATGACCCGAATCCAGAAGGAAAGGTTCCCTGACGAGGACGAATATCGGAAGGTTGCCGGCATCTACAAATTGAGCCGAGCTGACCTCGGAAAAGTGAAGGAATCGATGATTCTGATGCACCCACTCCCCCGAGTTGACGAGATAAACCCCGATGTTGACGGGACTTCCCACGCGCACTATTTCGAACAGGCATTCAATGGAGTAGTCACCCGAATGGCGCTGCTTTGCAGAGTCCTTGGAGTGGAGGTGAAAACATGACGGAGATGCGCCGCGTGACCGCGATTTGCAACGGAACTGTGATCGACCATGTGCCAGCCGGTCACGCCCTCAAAGTTCTGCGAATGCTGAGAATAACTGGAGTCCAATCTAGCCCGGTATCGCTGGTGATGAATGTGCCTTCAAGCAAGTATGGCGCCAAGGATATCATCAAAGTCGAGGACCGAGAATTAACTCAAGACGAGTTGGACAGATTAGGCCTAATTGCCCCGCACGCCAGTGTCGCCATCATTCGAAACTACTCGGTGGCTGAGAAGAGAGAGGTCGAACTGCAGAACGAGATGGTCAATGTCGCTCGCTGCACCTACTCCAACTGTATTTCGTTGGCTGACCGGGAGCCGCTGCCTCATCGAATGAAGGTCATTGACAGTGAACCGCTGCAACTCTGTTGTCATTATTGTGGGCGGTCGCAGGACATGGATTCGGTCATTGAGAATCTGATTTGATGAGTCGCAGTGAAAGCGAGAGGCTTCGTGCACTAACCATGACGGAGCGAATCGAGCCAAGTCAACCAGACTTGCTGCTGCTCGATGGCCTGTGTGGATTATGCAACCGCTGTGCCCTGTTTGTGAAATCGCGGCTGGCAAATTCGGACTCATTGAATTTCGTAACGATTGAATCTGAGGAAGGGCAGCGATTGACTTCAGGTTTTCCTGAGCCGATGAGGGAGATGAACACAGTCTACCTAATGCGAGGGGGGGAGGTGTTTGTCCGGTCCGCTGCGGTTGTGCGATTAATTCCCTACCTTCGTTGGTGGTGGCGACCTATGTTTCCGGTTCTTTGGCTGATTCCTCTTCCGGTGCGGGATTTCGCCTACCGATTCGTTG
>CAUZUN010000235.1:0-2730 GCA_963583115.1 Candidatus Thalassarchaeaceae archaeon | reverse complement strand
AGAGGGTGCGGTATGGTCAAGGAATTCTGTTCAATCGATTGGAACTCACTTCTTCTCGGCGATTGCCAGTGAGGTAAGTCTGCCGTTCAGTATAGATTTCCAGCGGTGAAGTTCGTACATCTGATTTGCATCCGAGCCAGCCACCTCGACGAAATCTCGACCATCGACTGCGAAGGATTGTGGCGCCAATCCCATTCCTAAACCAGCCGCCTTTTGGACGGCCTCCTTGGCTACCCAAACATCTGTGGTTCGTTCGGAGGCAATTGCTTCATCAACATCGTAAAGTGAATCCAATTCTTGACGCTCCTCACCTGAAGCCATCAGATAGAGGAGATTTCTAGGCCGAGTCATTACCGGCTCAAGGTCGAGGCCGATATCTGCACCTTCGGGCCCGATGACAACCGCCGCTACACCGCCGCTGTGGGTGATAGAGAGTGAAGGAGGGTCTGGACCGACGAGTCTGGGGCGGCGGTATTCGTCCCGTTCGATTCTGTACATCGTTGGGTCTCGGCTAGTCGAGATGAGTAGGTGTTCAACCAGCCAGCGAGCGGCAGCATGCTCCTCGGCACGCTTCGCCATCGCGAACTTTGACGCCTCGACAGGGTCGACGAAGCGGAGATTGGTGACATCGGGAACAGGGTCGGTTGGAGAGGTGAGCCGCACTCGAATCCACGCCGCTACCGAACCATCAGGCACAGCCCGGGGTAAGTCGAGAAGAATCGGGTTTCCATTAGGTTTCCACATGGTAATTCCTCAATTGGTAAATTAATTTTTCAATTGCGATTCAATACGAACCAATTGCTCTCTTCTATCGGAGCCATCCCCTTTAATCGAAGGCCATTCAAAGCGATTACCGGCCTACCTGAACCATCGATTACGATGCAGTCGTGGACTGTGATTCCGCCATCTTCTGCACCGCGCCTAACCGACCGCATTCGCAGATTATCCTCGCCGCTTGGGAGACGAATCAATTCAACCTGCTCAATCCCGACCGGGAGTGATTGAAGACGGTCAACTTCCATCGCTACCATTCCGGCATTTTGAAAGCACGCTTCAATCAACATCGGCATCGACTCTAGTTCAACCGGTTCTCCATCGAACTGCTCAGGATTCGGCAACTGATGGCGCATCAGTGCAATCCCATCCGCACCGAAGGAGTCATCCATCCGACACCCGCGCAAGATACCGCCGTGAGATTGGAAGCGAGGTCCATGGAAGAATCGGCTGTAGATGAATGAAGGTTGGTACGAAATATCTGCGCTTGACGGTGCGCCAATCGATGGTAGTCGACGCAATCCGCGGTCCGCACCTTGCTTGAGAAGGCGGACAATCCCCTGGTGGTGAAGCCTCGGCTCACCGAACACCTCTCCGGACTTGTTGACTAAATTAGACTCTAGAGAACATTTGACCCAAATGCTGGAGTCATCCTGCCTATCGAATTCGGCTCGTACTCTAACCTTCTGCTCATCACCCATTAATTTGACAGGCAGACCAAACTCGACCTTCTCAAACCCGATGACCGAACATGGTGGCCAGAGAAGTTGTGCCGCTTCGGCGAACATCTCCATCGCCATCACACCTGGATGATATGGCACATTGTCGATTGCGTGGTCCTCTAGGAAAGGGAATCTGTCAACATCGAGCGTGCACTCGTAACTCAACTCTTCATACGGTTCATGACTGGTGATACGGTCAACGAATGGGAATCTGTTGGGCTCCTCTATCAACAGCGCAACATCCGCTGACAATCGCTGGGGCGGGTCCCGCGAAGACTCCTCTTCATCCAATACCCCAAGAGCACCGGCAATCACAACCCGTCGCTTACCGCCACGCATCACCTCGTCGACGAACAACTCGACGCCAAGGTCGACGGGAACCGTTTCGATACCCGCCTGCTCAAACACACCCTCGATTGAACCCCGAGTTGCCATGCCGACATCGCGCCATCCAGTCCACGCTAGAGCGACCGCTCTCTGCCGGCCGGGTGTGTGGGCGATTCTCGCCATCTCAGCGTCGAGAATAGAGTTGGCAGCTGCATAGTCCACCTGGCCCGCATTACCGAAGCGACCGGCAATGGAGGTGAAGGCGCAACAGAATCGGAGGTCTGAGCCGTGGTCATTAGCCGCATTTACCATCGCCTGCCAGCCATCCACCTTGACCGAGAGCACATTTTCGAAAGTTTGCCACTCTTTGTCGGCGACCAGTTTCGAGTCTTCGATTCCAGCGCCGTGAACAATCCCTGTTATCGGCCCACGCTTCTTTTTGAGTTTCTTCAAAACCCTGCGAATCTGCTTGCCACGCGTTACATCGCACTGATGATATGAGGCAGTATTTCCAGTAGAATTGATGATTGCAATCGTCTGATGGACATCGATTGAACGGCGCATTCGACCCCACTCGCTCTCCCATTCAACGATGGTCACCTTGCCAGAATCACTCTGTTTCTGCATCTCAACGCGAAGGTCCACTTTCCGTTCTTTCAACTCGGCCTCACTCGCGCCGGCGAACTTGACTAACGGGTCCTCCAATTTTGTCCTCCCGAGCAGGGCGAAATGAGCACCCACATCGCGGTTGGCAATGGCCAGCCCCATAATGCACGAAGCGGTTACTCCCGAACCACCTCCAGAGACGAGATAGACATCGTCGGAAGCGAGCGGTTGACGCTCGCCATCAAGAGATTCATCGTAAATGCATAGAGTCCATCGCCGACCATCCGAATCTAGACCGACC
>CAUZUN010000234.1:0-2744 GCA_963583115.1 Candidatus Thalassarchaeaceae archaeon | reverse complement strand
AGTGAAATTTCCAACCACTTCAAGGGTCTCAATCGAGTAGCGGTGGGCGACTCCAGACTTCCAAGTCAGTTGAACCAGTTCATCGCCGACCACAGCCAGCCCCTCGCCGAACTCAGAGCTGTCTAATGGAATGGAGCGCAAGACCTCGCCCGTTTCCATATCCAATTCCCTCAGTTCCGAGTGGTCGTACATCCCCGTACTCTCGTACATCCTGCCTTCGTGAATGACGAGCCCTTGGGTAAATGCTGACTCATTGTGAGGAATCGTCTCTACGACTACAATTTCGTAGGCTATTGGGGTTGAATTTGGGTGTTCTGCCAGTGTGACATTTGCCAATGGTGTAGCGAGCAGGAGGAGCAGAGTGGCGGCGGCGAGGAGGGCGCGATTTGGATAGAAGGTGCCAGAACCGCCCCGAATCATGTATGAACGATGCACCAAGGGCTATTAAATAGGTCTTGAGAGTGAGCAAGCGTGAGATACCATAGGTATCCTCACGGTGGTTATCCAATGAAGTTCAGAGCCCCAGTTTTTCTTGTGCTGTTGATGGTGATAGGTGCGCTATCGCCCCTGCTTGCGGGTGGGGCTGTTGCCCACGAGGCTCAAGCGGTAGATGCTGGCGGGATTGTTCTTGGAGATATCGCCGACTTTGACCCTGCAGTGAATGGAAAGCGATACCTCTTCGTCGATGATGACGAACCTCTTTGGTCCGCTACTCGAATGCATAAACTCGCTTGGATTGATGCTGGCTATCCCGGCCTTGTCATGCCATTCGCCAACGGTGCATCAGGTAAATCGTCGCATTCGGGCTGCAACCCTCACAGCGAAGGAACTGGACTTACCATCCAGACCAGTGCGGGGCAGATTGCAGCGACTGTGGAAAAGACAACTCCAACCGCGGCGTTCATCGTTGAGAATTCTCAAACGGTCTCTTCAGCGGTGCTCAACAACTTGGCTTCTGCTTGGACATCGACCATCTATGCGACCGACACTACATATTTCGGCAGCGCACCAGATGTCGATAACAACTGCCAAATTGAAATCATACTCTACAACATTGATGGCCCAGCAAACATCGGCGGATACTTCTCACCAAGTATGTCTGGACAGCGAGAAATTCTCTATGTCGATGTCAATGATTTGAGTTGGGCAAATACCATTCTCGCCCACGAATTTGAGCATTTGCTGCACAATGCTCGTGACCCGTTCGAGTACATTTGGATCGACGAAGGGAACGCAGACATGGCCGCATACCTCTGTTTTGGAGCAACTAACGCGGTAATCGGACACGCCAACTCTTGGGCGCAACAACCTCACATCTCCGTTCGCTGGTGGAACCAATCACTCGCTGACTATGGCGCAGGCTTCCTCTTCATGCTCTTCCTCTCCTCCAAGTTGGGTGGTGGGCAGGCAATCCAGAGTCTTGTGGCTGACACCGCAACCGGCGGTGCCGGAATTGTCAACCTCGCCAACAACCCTATTCCGGGCTCGCCTGGTCAAATCGGCAACACGATGTCAGATATCTTTGCCAATTTCACAGTGGCAACTCTACTCGATGATTCCCAAAATCCATACGGGCTCGATAACATAGACATGTTCGATAATTGTGGAAGTTCACAATTCTGTAAACTGCAACTCACAGATAGTAACAGCAATTGGGGTAGCATTTGGCAGCGCCAAGGCGACTCTCTTTTCGGCTGGGGCGTGAGGGCGTACAAGTTCACAGGCGGAACTGGCTCACCACTCAATGTGATGGTGCAGGCATCTGAAACCAACTTCGCAGGGCGATTAGTCTACCGAGAAATAGCGACCGGAACTTGGACGAGTGAACCTCTCATTTTCAACGGTGGTACGGCGACTGGTTTGGTGACCGGGTTTGGCAACATTTCGGATGATGTCTATGTCGTAACTTGGTACGAAAGCGTCGTTGATGACTGCGACTACTCGATGGCTAACTGTGGCTGGCCCGGTGGACAGCCGGCTATCTATCCAACCGCGACAATCGATATCTATGCCACTCTCATCTCACAACCAGCAACCATCTTCCAGCAAGGTTTGCTGCTACATGACCGAGACAATGACACGATGCCCGACACGATGCAGTGGACTCTCGAAGTCAACTCGACTGCATTTTGGGAGATTCTCGACATACAGGTGATGGCGTTCAACAACAACACACTCTACGATACGATGAACATTCAAGTCGGTGCAGGTCAAGGCGCTTCGGTGAACCGCTCGGTTTGGTTTACACCACCGATGGATGGCGATTGGCAACTGTTTGCGCAAATGTTTGACCAGATTGGGAATCCAGTTGACAACGCTGCCGTGCTGACCCTTCCAACCACCACCTACAACATGGCCCCGGTCGCGACGGGCTCGCTCTCCTCCAACACCTCCCAAACTTGGTTGCCGATACAGTTCAATGGGGCTGGGTACGACATTTGGGGACTGTCGAGCAACAATCAATCGTATTCCCACAACGCATCGCCTACCGGTTATCTATGGGACTTCGGCGATGGCGGCCAGTCGTGGCTACGAACTCCGAGCCGCGCCTACACAACGGTTGGAGAATTCAACGCAACTCTTCAGGTAACGGATATCGGAGGCAAATCAAGTGACTCTCAACTTTGGTCAATGAATATCACAGATAACATAGTTCCTGACATCAAAATCAGCGTCGATGGTCAGCAGGTACAAGGTGGAATTACTCTCCTTACATCTCAGTTGGTGATGTTTGGAGCACACCT
>CAUZUN010000233.1:0-2770 GCA_963583115.1 Candidatus Thalassarchaeaceae archaeon | reverse complement strand
CCGAGCCCTCCTCTTCCTCCGCCTTCTTCGAGAGGAACTCTGAGGCACCCATGCTGAACGATGCTGCGATTCCGGTGACAAGGCCTGCCAGTGCTACCAACTTCATCGACTGCAGGGCGAAGGTGAGACCCGCCAGCACCCCGGTCATTTCGATCAGCGCGTCTGACATGCCAAGGACGATGCTACCCGAAAAGTCGAGACGCTTCTCCTCCAGCATCCCGATGAGGCGCGCTTCGTGAGCGTCCTCCTCATCGGCCAACTCGTCCATGCCCAGTGCCCTATACTCAGCTGCCGCACCATGCTCGGTCCTCTCCATCAGTCTGACTGCGAAGGTCAGCCCCAGGAACATGGCCAACAGGTTGTGATAGGAGACCTTCCACGACTGCGGCTTGACCTGCTCGCCGGTCATCTCGGCAAGAATGGATTCGTGGCGCTCCTCATCGCCTGCAATCTCTGAAAGTATCGCTCGATTTACCTCGTTCTTTTGGCGGGAGGCGAGTCTTCGATAGACCGCCGCCTCGGTCGCCTCCATCCTCTGCAACCGCAAAAGGCGAGAGCGGGTCGACTCGTCCATCGTGACCGGTTGAAAGCAGGCTGCCCATCAACCCCTCGGAAGCCAACTGCCGTCGCGCTCATATCGCAGGGTAGTGACCGGCATCCGATGAGCGACGTGTTGGAGGCGGAGATTGTCTCGGATGACGGCTTGGAATTCGCATTAGATGGTGAGGTGGGCGACGACTCGGCAGAACTCGCTGCTCATCGGGAGAAGCGTCAGTTGAACATCGCCTTGGGCGCCACGGTCGGCTTCATCATTCTCATGATGCTGCTCGCCACTCTATTCCCTTCCACACTCGTCGATGACCTCGACGGTTCTGGCACCGGCGACCATTGGCTGCCACCAGTCGAACACCGTAGTGACCTCGATTATCGTACTGACGACGTCTTCAGTCGGGTCTCTTGGAACGGCTCGTACGGAATCGACGAAGTCCGCTCGGTCTTTGTCGCAGTAGACACCATCACCGCAGCGGACGGTGGCGCGGGAGTCGCCGGAAATGCTGAGGTTCACTTCGGACTCTGGCTGCCGGTCATCGAAGGGTGCGACTGGGATTCCCTCACAGACAACTCAACCCTCGCCGCAGACGGCGAAACCATCTGTGCAGTCCCCGTCATCTCTGAAATCGGACCCTACTACGATGACGGCGATGTCGACGCTCTCACACCGGCCAACAGACTGGGCCGCTTCCTAATCGAGAACTTCGTCCCCCACGGTTTTGGGGTTGCGCAAGTCTCTGTCTTTGGAACCGGCGAGGCAAACCACTGCATGGACTTGATGGGCGACGATGAGCAGCGCGGAATCGACGCCGCAATCGAGTGGCTCGGAACTCAGCCGTGGAGCAACGGAAATGTTGGAGTGATTGGAAAATCGTATGACGGCAGCACACCTTGGGAAGCCGCTGCAATGGGCTCGGAACACCTCAAAACAATCGTGCCGATGTCGGGGCTAATCGGGGTACACGACCTCATGTGGCGGAACGGAAGCATGGAGGCACGGGGGGCGATAATGCACAACGGAGTGTACGGAAGTTTTGGTTTGGATGGCGACTTGGAGGATGTCGAAAACGGCTGTGAAGGTTACCTTGAAGGGTACTATGCAGGGGTAGGAGCATACCTCTCTGGCGACAACTTGGCATGGCTTGGAAGCGACTACTGGGAGGAGCGGAGTTTCCTCGACAAAGCACTCGCAAACTATCGGGGTTCAGTCTACATAATCCACGGAATGCAGGACTGGAATGTCGACCCACACATGGCTTTTCCAACGCACAACATCCTCGTCGAAAACGGCTTTGACACGAAGGGGCTCTACGGTCAATGGGGCCACGACTACCCAGACAGAAACTCCAGCCATTCGGGCAACACTGTTGGCAGGGGGGGTGAGGCTTACCCCTTCACCGTGCGCTGGGATTGGGCGGACGACCTCCTAGAATGGTTCGACTTCTACCTGTACGACAAAGGGCCGCAGCCGCGGCTGGTTGCAGAGATTCAGGATAACATAGGAGGATGGCGGGTTGAGAGTCAATATCCTCCCGCTGATGTCGAGTGGATTAACTTCGGGCTGGATGAGTTCGAAGTGATTTCTGGTGGTACTTCTGTGACCTCTACATCCCAATTGGTGATTCAATCTCCCCAATTGGAAAATGAAACGAGAATCGTGGGTACTCCTACTCTCCATATCGATGCAACAACCTCACTCCTTCTGCTCGGAACTTCGGGTCATCTAGGGGTTGAGATGGTGTTGGCAAGTAGTGGAATGCATCTTGGCCACGCGGTGATGGACCTTCGATTCCACGCCGGTGGCAAGAATGGCGAGGTTCTGACGCCTGGCCAGACTGTCAATGCAAAGATGGAATTCTTTGGCATGGATGTGGTGATTCCTGCCGGAGATTCGATTCAACTCATCATCACCCAGACCAATGAGGACTATGTCCCAAGTCCGGTCAGTTTGACTCCAGTTACTGTCGATTTGTCAGCAGCGAGCGTGTTTGGGATGTCGACTGTGCAGCGAGATTGCAGCGACCTGTTCCTGCCGCCGATGATGCCGAACGACTACCCTCAATGCACCACGCCTGCTGAATGATTAATTCAATAGATCCTAATTACCAAGATTTTTCAACCCCCAACTGGGTGTATATTGTTCATGGATTGATATGGGTTGCTGCAGGAGCCGGATATCTCTATTCTGGCTGGTTGGTTCAAAATTACAATAGACAAG
>CAUZUN010000232.1:0-2773 GCA_963583115.1 Candidatus Thalassarchaeaceae archaeon | reverse complement strand
CCTCAAACCATTCCTTGAACGAATCGAAAAACAACGAATCATGGATACGGCACTCGATGCGATGGCGCTCGGTCTCGCTTCCTCAAACAGTGACACTAACGACGCGACATCCAGCGCTGATTCCACAAAATTCTCACTCTCTCGTCAAGCAGCATTGGCTGGCAAAGTTGCCTTCGTCTTGCCCGGCGAACGCGCCCTAGGAGGCACCATGAAAGTGGAGTTGGAGGGGCCGGAATTGGCAGAATGGATAGAGCAGGTCACTTGGCATCCCGGCAGGCGAGAAATCCCCCGCAGCATCTCGGATGAGGTGGCGATGCGAGCCGACGGTGAGGTAACCGAATGGTTCGATGAAGAGACACAAAATTAACATCAATTTTCAGCAGTTTTCCTAGAGATTAGCGACCCCTTTTTCTTGGATTCTCTCAACAAATTCGACATCGGGCGGAAGCCATTCTATACCCATCAATTCGCTCTCTTGAAGCCAGCGGCATTCGTCGTGTGAAGTCATCACCGCAGGTGGCAGTTCACCCTCCGGTTCGCACAGGAAAAATGTCAACTGAACGGTCATCTCGGGCCATGTGTGGGAATACTCCTCACATATTCTCAGGGGTTTGACCCGCCATCCAAACTCCTCAAAGTACTCACGCGCCAACGCCTCCGCCTTGCTCTCTCCAGGCTCAACCTTGCCACCCGGAAACTCCCAATATCCACCCATGTATTCCTCGGGTGAGCGACGAGCGGCAAGTAGTCGATTCTCATCGTTGCGGAGTAACCCTCCAACGACTTCCATCGAGGGCCTTTGGACCACCAGCGCGATGATGCGTCGGACCAGTTCGATTTGGTCGTCGAGGGATATTGCGCTGGTGGGCGGTAGATGAACGAAGATGACAGGCAGTGCTCGCTGAAATTTATCCTTCAATCGATTGGTCTCAACGCTGTGAAGTGTTCGAAAATAGGTCTCATTGCAAACGAATTCGCCGGCGTCGTCACTTCGACGAATTCTATCGTCGCCGGCACACTCCGCCAATACGAGATTGTGCGGCGAGGTTGTGTGGAGTCGGGCTGGCGCATCCCGATGAATTTGAGCATCCGAAACTTGCCGCCCAGAGTTGTCGGCGATTCTGAAATCTAACCGGTTCACCGCTACCTCCTCTACACGAATCCACTCGGCATTCTCGGCTAGTCCGAGATGAACGACCGCCTCTGGCATCTCCATTTTCTCTATGTCCAGCCCATTTTCGCTTTCCAACCGAGATGCAATAACGCCGGAGCCAACCTCATCTACTGTGAGAATTGTCGACCGTACAACAACAGATGATTCCCTAGTTTCAGCCCGATAAGGCCCGGGCGAGTCTCCTAGTCCAACCACATCGGCAAAACCGTCGAGCGCCTCGGCAACCTGTTGAGATACATTCACCGTATGCTCGCCAAACGGCTCAAACCCTGTCAGCCAAACTTCGCAAGCCATCGAATACCCCCACGAATGCGCTCCGCACCCCAACGCTCAGTCACATCAGTTATCATTGGGTCGGCGCCACCTCTTACCGATGGAAGACTTGGAAGAGCTCTCATTGGAACATTCGCGCGAGCGGTTCGGAGAGTTGCAAGGCGAAGCGAGCGCCGACGCTGGATTGATTCTAGCCGACGGAATGCTCTACGCCATCGGCTTCTTCGCGGTCATTTCAGCTCTAATGGAAATCATGGATGGGCTGAACCCGAACGGTTGGAATTGGGGAGAAGTGAACTCAACCTTGCTCGGCTGTGGCGCCTTGCTTTGGCTCTGCTCTCAATCCCTAAACGACTTCAAGCGCCTCCTCCCCCTTTGGCTCCGCCTCGCCCTCCGTATGACAATCGGCCCAACCGCATGGTCAGACCAGTCAGACCGTGCCCGCCTAAGGCGAGCAATTACACTGATTGTCGCTGGCTCGCTTTGTTTCGTAATCGCTAGAACATTCCAGACAGTGGAGGGTGAAATTATCACCCGCTCGGGAATTCCATTCCACTGGGTTATCTACATTGTAGGAGCCGGCATTCTGGCTCTCGCAGCCCATTGGTTCAGACTCCTCGGCCGAGAGGAAAGTATAGTCATATTCGACTAATTTAGGGACATTCGACCGTCTAACTCAAAGTGAAGCAGTGGTAGGTGAGAGTGTGGCAGAAGAGAGTCCGGAGGGTATCGTCGAGCGTTTGCGAGACAGTTTGGAGGACCGACCGAAGTGGCAGACCCCATTCATGGCAATCATCGTTATCCTCAGTGAAATCACCGGCGGGGTAGGCCCATGGGGCGCCATTCGACCACTGATTGCGACCGCATTAGCAATCGTTCCTTTCCTCTATCTTGGGCAACACTTCAACCGCCAACATTCGAAGGCTTTCGACTGGACTGCGCTGCAAGTTCCACTGCTTTTCTGCCTGCTTTGGCCTCTGCTCTGGCTTTGGTCAATTTTCGACGCCTACCAAACCTCAATGCTGTCTGTTGCCGACCAATATTCCGTCGCTTAAAAGTCGTCAGGAATTTCAAACGGCGAGAACAATTGCCCCGGCGATTTCACTTTCGCAAGTTGAGTCCTTGCAAGCCGCTCCCACTCGCGTAAAAGCAAGACTGCATCGGTGTGATTCATCTCAGTCTCGCTCAAAACAACCCGAATTATAGTATCGAAAATATCCATGCGAGAATCGTCAACCATTGTGAGAACGCGCTCCAAATCCATCTCAACCGTCACCTCCTCCGACTCCACCTCCAACGGCCACGGACTTCCTACGAGTTCAGGAA
>CAUZUN010000231.1:0-2778 GCA_963583115.1 Candidatus Thalassarchaeaceae archaeon | reverse complement strand
AGGAAAAGTAGCACCTCATGGTCGACTACCTCCTCGGTTCCGTCGATGACGATAATGGCGCCATACATCCCACGCTCAATCCCCTCGCCACTTTCGGGAATGGAAAACCCGGTGACAAACGGCTCCTCGTCCATCTCTGCAACACTGTCGTGGTATGCCCAAGTTCCAACAGAATCGGGTCGAGCCTCAAAGTGGTAGGTACGCGAACTACCGGGAGGTACGAAGGAATTGGAGAGGAAAGTGCCGTCACTCGTCGCATCAAATGCTAGCCCATGGGCGTGGAAAGAGGCGATTGTTGAGAGGCGATTCGTGAGTGTGATTTCAAGCGTGTCGCCGACTCGCGCGCAGATGGTTGGACCGGGGACCGAACCGTTGAATGTCCAAATCGGAATTATGTGCCCTGGTGCGATTTCCCAGTCTGCATTCTGAGCTACCAACTCATATTTTCTGACCGCATTTCCAGGAGGTAGGTTGCACAGTGTTTCGGGCTCTTCATGTGCGCCTGTGTGGCCTAATTGGGAAGACTCGGCAGGTTCGTTTGGGGCGAAGTCCAGCAGGTACGAAGGGGTGAGTAACTCGAATAATACGAGGACTACAAAGGCGATTATTTGGGGCGAAATGATAGGAGTGGTTGCTTTTTCATCCATCAATTTCCACCTCCATGGTTCGATTCATCTCCTTCCTCTTGGACCATCAAATGACCCATCATCCCGGCGTTGATATGGTCGTAAATGTGACAGTGATACATCCACTCGCCGGCAGCCTCCATCTCGATGTCAAACACAGTGACATCATCCGCCAGCGCGCGCGCAAGACCAACGAAACCCTCTGGTGCAGCCACTTCAGCATGGTAGACCGCAGAGTGTGGGCTCAGGAATTTGTTGTCGATGGGGCGACCTTCGTCGTAGTCTAACCAACGATGGCCGTGGACATGGAAAGTGTGCTCTTCGGATGGACCAGCATTCAAGAGATGAATTCGAACCCGCTCGCCCTGCTCAAATTGCCACATCGGAAGCCAAGGGAAAGCCATTCCATTGATTGTCGCTGAGTATGTTCCAGGATGGTATTCGGGCTGATATTCACCTAAAATGACGATGATTTCGTGGTCTACATCCGGTACCGAATCACGCACGATGAGCGCTCCGTGCAGACCTTTACCCAAACCCTCGTTGCCGTTTGCTAGGTCGTGGTAGAGGTAAGTGCCGGCCTCGGTCGCTTCAAAGTAGTAGGTTCCAACATCACCCGGTGCGACTTCAACAGGGTTGAAACTCGTATTCTGGGTTGCAATCAAATGCACATGGAATGAAACTGGCACCGACAATTCGTTGGTGAGTGTGACCTCCAAAACCTCTCCCAAATTCATGCACATCAGAGGGCCGGGGATTGCGCCGTTGTAGGCCCAACCATCTATAGAACCGCCTGCTGTGAACTCCCAAGAAATTTCTTTTGCTGTCAGTTGAAAACTGCGGATGATTGGGAAGTCACCAAGATTCTCTTCAAGCGACTCGATCTCACACGCGAGTTGTGCTTCGTCGTGAGGTTCTGTGTGGCCGACCGCCTCTTGACCTGCGAGAGGGTCAATTTGGGTGAAAAATTCAGTTGGGGCGGTGAGAGTTGCAACGACCACGAAGAAGGTGAACAACAACACAAGAGAGTACTCTCGAATGGTGCTTCCAATCTCCATGAATTGCCCTCTGTTGGTTCGGGCGTAGATTGGTTGGGTAATAGAGTTAGCCTTGGCTAACTTTTTGGGTTTCCTTGACTTTCTACCTTGTTTGTTGGGGTTCCGCTTTGCCCATCAATCGATTCTTGGCTCTTCGGCTGGTAAGTTGGGGTTCACCACCATTTTGGATTTCAACTCGGCTCAACGGTGTAGACTCATGCTCAAGTGCAGGACCCTCTTCGACAGAGTATGACCCATCCTGTTCTCAATTGGGCGACCGCCCGATTGGAAGCCGGCAGGCAGGTCGCTATGGCTACCGTTTTGTCAGCCTCTGGCTCTGTTCCCGGCAAGCCCGGTGCTCGGATGGCATTGAGCGATAACGGAGAAGTTTCGGGGACAGTTGGCGGAGCCGGCTTGGAGATGCAGGTTGTCGAGCGGTTGACAACGATGCTCAACGGCGCTGGAGGCCAGCCTGGGGGCGATGTCGAAACTTTTCAACTCCAAAAGGAGGCGAAGGGTGAAGCCGGAATTCCTCTCGACAGTTTATGCGGTGGCCGGGTTACAGTTGCATTTGAGGTGATTCATCCTATGCCACACATTCTACTCTGCGGCGGCGGTCATTGCGCTCAGGCAATCGCCGCCGCCTGTGAGAATCTTGAATGGAAGCATTCGGTATTCGATGTCAGAGAAGAGTTCGCCGACGCTTCCACATTTCCCGAAGCAGTTGAACATCATCCTGCGAGCGCTGGAAAATTCCTCAACTCTGAAGATGCAGCCTCTCTCGCCCGATTCTCAGACATTCTTCTGCTCGGACACGACTGGTCGGTCGACGAAGAACTCCTCCTCGGCCTCCTCAAAACACAAGCCTCCACACCCGACTCTTGGCGCACACGAATCGGAGTAATCGGAAGCAAAAGCAAGTGGAAGGCGTTCTGTAAGAGCGCGACCGAAGTTGGAATTGGTCAGTCACAACTCGATGAGGTGGATTGCCCAATAGGTCTTGAGATTGGTGCAGAATCCCCCGCCGAAATAGCCGTAGCAGTAGCGGCTCACCTAATCAGTCGAATCAAGGAATAATCACTAATCATAATTCGGTTTCAAAAAAACTTCTAGCA
>CAUZUN010000230.1:0-2779 GCA_963583115.1 Candidatus Thalassarchaeaceae archaeon | reverse complement strand
GTGGAACACCTCGCACCACACAGAGAGCGGCCTTGTTGAGAAAGTCCGGGCGAGCGAGGTCAACGAAGAGGAGGCGGAGCGTCTAACCTTGGAGTTCGTGCAGGAGCATACCAAGTACCGAAAGTCCCCACTTTGCGGCAACACAATCGGCCAAGACCGCCGTTTTATCCGGAAATATCTACCTAATCTCCACGACCATTTTCACTACCGCAGCATCGATGTCTCAACCGTCAAAGAATTGGCCAAACGGTGGAAACCTGCCATTGCCGGCTTCAAAAAAGCAGCCGGACATCGCGCCCTCGATGACATCCGAGAGTCAATAGCAGAACTCGCCCACTTTCGCGAAAATTTCTTTCAAGAGCTTTGAGCCCAGCCGTATGGATAACCGTCGTCGTCGATGAAGATGACATTGATTCCACTCCCCGAGCGATGAAATGAGATGAGTTCCAGCCCGTGGATTCTGTGACCCGTTGGCGCGACTCCCAACACCGGCCGTTGTCTGTGACGCCTGCTGCCCCAACCTCGCCGTCTGGGTTTGTCCTGCGTACTCGCTTCCGCCACCTCGTCTGGCTGAAGTTGCCGCCTTACCCCTGCTGCATCCTCAAACCATGGGAGTGGCCCCTCGGGTGAAAATTGGATTCCGAGAATCATGTCGACTCCAAGCGTGTATTGGGCTGCGTCAGCATCTTGCGCTGAAGGAATTGCGACAGCGTTTGGATGGGTGTGGAGCCAGTGAACGAAGCGGCCCCCTCTTGGACCGCGAGTTTCAGTGAAGATTCCGTCGGTCCACTCTTCGGGAACATGGTGAACCGAAAATGAGTCGCCGCGATTCACGAATGTAGGTTCGGTGAGCACAAAACCTTGGCCTGCGAATAACTCAGGTTCATGCTCGACGCCTTGGTAGGCCTCATCGACTTCAGAGACATGTGGTCGTTGTTGGTCGGTGTCGAGGCCGACAAGAATCTCATCTGGAAGCGATTCCAAAGACCATCGGACGATTTGTTCAAGGCATTCTCCTGGCATATGGACTAATCCGCGATACCCATCGCGATTCTCAAGCGATTCGGCGTTGTACGCCGCCATCGCTTCCACCAGCCAACCGTCTACCACAGACTCTGTGCGGCGGTGAATCCTTAACAGGCTTGGCGCTCCATTGTTACTAGAGGTAGCAGCGTGGCACGCAAGAAGAAGGGCATCGGGAAGTTCTTCGGTAGCCTCACAGGCACCGCTTACGATAGGACAATCCGTCAAATTGACAAGATTGTTGACGAATCTGAACCCGATGACCTCGGTCGCGAACTGAATGGCATCGCCCGCTCTGTTCGCCGCTTCTTCGACGAGGGCAATATTTCGACGGGCGAACATGATTTACTGCTTGAAGCGGTTGAAGAAGTTCACCCCGACGGCCGCGTATTCAAGAAATTCGATGACGAAGAGGAAGATGTATACGATGAGACGAATATGCCAGATGCGCCAGAAATCGAACTTGGCGGACCGGTGAATCTCGATGAATTGATGTCGGGTTCAATTGATGGCCAAGGCTCTTGGGGAAGCGATGAATACGACGATTACAAGCGCAAAATGGCAGAAGAATTCTATCGCGACTCAGATGATGCAATCGCTTCGGGAGACCATGGCAAAATGCGCTCCCAAGACCCCGGCGGCCGTGTATTCCACGATGTGGAGGAGGAGGCCGAGGATGTCAAGCGAGAAATTCTCGAAGAACAAGGAGTCGTAGTAGCCGGCCAAGATGCAGAGGAAGACCACTATTTCGACGATGAAGGAGTCGAGTGGTGGAAGGACGATGACGACCAGTGGTGGTATCGACCTGAAGGCGAAAAAGATTGGTTTCCCTGGGATGAGTGAGATGGTCTCAGCCGAGGCGGCTCCCGAAATTCGCCAAACAATTCGCGCAAGGGCGCTCGCTCTGCCATGCACGCTCGCACTACTCCTCCTGCTGCCACTGCTGATGACAATCCCTTCAGCCAGCGCACAACTCTTGAGTTGCCCAATCACCACTCTTTTCGGCGACGACCAGCCAGGAATGGTGCATATTTCCATGACCCAAGAGCCGACTGAGATGCAGGTTTCGTGGGCGACAGAGGGCCAGACAGATTCGGTGGTCGAGTACGGCTTGGATGGAACTTTGGACCAGAGTGCAACTGGAAGTGAAAGTTGCTACAATTACGACATGGTTTTCCACACTGCAACGATGACCGGGCTGGCCGCCGATTCGAATTACAGTTACCACGTTGGTGATGGGACCGTTTGGACACCCACCTTCAATTTCAACACCCTTCCCTCCCCCGCTTCCTCTGTCAAATTCATCGCTTTTGGAGACCACGGAACGAGTGACGAAGCGAAGCAGACCAGCGAGAAAGTTTTGCAGAGTGACGCTGATTTCCTGATTCTTTCCGGCGATATTTCGTATGCCAACGGCGAGCAATCAGTTTGGGATGAATACCTCATCTACAACGAGCCTTCGATGGCGAGTATGCCGTGGATGATGGTGCCCGGCAATCACGAGAACGAGGCGTCGTTCGGTTTTGACGCCTACGAGACGCGATTTGAATTTCCTTCTGACTCAAACAGTGACTTTTGGCACTCTTTTGATGCCGGACCGGTTCACTTCGCTGGGATTTCGACAGAGCATGACTTTTCGGCGGGCAGTGCCCAGTACCAGTGGTTGTCCCAAGATTTGGCGAAGGCGAATGCAAACCGGGCCGAGACCCCTTGGTTGGTTGTCTTTGGTCACAAGCCGATGTACACCTCGCATGGT
>CAUZUN010000229.1:0-2786 GCA_963583115.1 Candidatus Thalassarchaeaceae archaeon | reverse complement strand
AGGAAAAATGGCCACGAAGATGCAGCAGTCACCTGTTTTGACGCCGCATTAGGGCTGCGCCCTGCCTACTCAAAGGCTGCAGCAGCACTTGCAGATATCCACACAACAAATGGTGATCTTGGACACGCAATCGATGCGTGGCGCTCCTTACTGATGGTAGAGCCAAATCATCCCGGCGGTTTGACCTTCTCAGAAATCCTAGTTCAAATCGGCGAGGGCGAAGGAACTGTTCTCGACGCTGCAAGAGATATTCCAACAACGCTTCCTGAAGGACCAGCCCTCGCTGAAGAGGCGCTGAAGCACATCCCGGAAGATGGCGAACCTTCGAATGTCCGTTTGCGAGCACGCGCCTTAACCCTCACTGGAGCCTACCCCGAAGCGGTCAAACTTTGGCGCTCGCTCATTGAAGGCAATAGGGATGATGTCACTCTGTGGACCGGAATGATGCGAACCTTCGTCACCGCAGGTGACCAAACTACCGCTGAAAAGTGCCGGCAAAAAATTGCCTCATTAACTGGCGAATCAGTGTCTATAGCAGATGCAACTGATGCTCTCACCCAACCAGAGCCCGCTCCTGCGCCTGAACCTCAACCCGAACCCGCACCCTCTGTCGCACCGGTTACCGAAGCCGCTGCCGAAACCGAAACTTCACTCCAACCTGAACTGGTTACCGAATCCGCGCCCTCTGCCGAAGCCGCTCCCGTTACCGAAACTGCACTGGAATCGAACGATGATACAGTGGCTGCCGACGACGGATTGATGGTCGCGTCGGAGCAATCGATTTCGGATGATGACCCATGGGGTGACGCATTCGAGGAAGACCAACCACAAGCCACGGTGGTGGAGCAGAAGGAAGTGGCCGAGGAAGTCAGCGACCCAGCGTACGATTTGGAGAGCGTTTCGGAAGCAGAGACGGTTTTAGATACAGTGGAAGAGCCCGAACCGGTCACCTCGACAGAGGAAATTGACCCTGAGGTCGATTTGGCTAAGGCCGCCCTCGATGCACAGACGAAGGAGGCCGCAGCGATTGCGTCCATGCCGGTTAATATCGATTCAAGTTCAGTAGCCAATCAAGATGTTGAATGGTACAACAAGGGACTTTCACTTATTGGTGATGAGAAGTACACCGAAGCACTCGCCTGTTTTGACAAGGCCTTGCCTTCATTCGTCGAAGATGATGTCATGGTCATCCGGATTTTGAATGCGCGAGGAAACGCACACTACTATCTCAAGAATTTCGGTGATTGTATTGAAGCATATCACCAAGCGATGAAAATCAACCCTGGTGGCGTGACAGGCGCCACACTCTACAACATGGGCACTGCGTATGCTGAGGTTGAGCGATATGCGGATGGCATCAAATGCTTCGAGCAGGGGATGTCAGCGAAGCGAGTTGAACCGCTCAAGGGTCAAGAAGCGAAGATGGCGAAGGAGCAGATTAGGCGCTGCAAGATTCTACTCAAAGAGCAGAACAAAAAGCTCGACAGACTCTCAAGAATCCAGAATTAATCACGGTATACTTACCGTAACTGCAACTGACTTTGATGTCGGAGTGTTACTCCCCTCAGCGACGCTATCCAATGGAACTAGCACATTCGCTTCAGGGAAGTAAGTGCAAAGATTTCCCCGCGGGATTTCGTATGGCACAACCTTCCATGCCGGCGCATGAATTGAATCTCCTGCAAAATGGCTGGTCAAATCCACTTCATCACCCGACTCTATACCCATCTCCGTCATGTCAATCCGATTCATCAACACCACTCGACGCGCTCCGTAAACACCTCTGTACCGGTCATCCATGCCGTAGATGGTCGTGTTGTACTGGTCGTGACTGCGTACTGTCATCATCGTGAATTGGCCAGTTTCGGCGACCGCATTGGGAAGGTCGAGGACAGTGAACTGTGCCTTTCCGGAGGGGGTATCCCAAGTTGGACCGTCGCGCGGGCCGTTGGGGAGGTAGAAACCGCCATCCTCACGGACCCGAGAATTGTACTCCTCGAATTCCGGCAAGACCTTCTCGATGACTTTTCTAACCGAGTCGTAATCTTGCACCACGGCTGCCCAGTCAAACGGTTTGGAGCCAAAACAAGCGGAGCCGATGCCGGCAACAATCGCTGGCTCTGACAGTAGATGTTCGCTTGCAGGTGTGAGGGAACCTCTGCTCATGTGCACAACACCCATGCTGTTCTCAACTGTGACGAACTGCTCACCTTCTGATTGATGGTCGATTTCAGTTCTCCCGAGGCACGGCAAAATCAGTGCATTTCTGCCGGTGACAAGATGTGAACGATTCAGTTTGGTAGATATCTGAACGGTCAATTCGACATTTCTGATTCCGCGTGCGACCTGCTCGGTGTCGGACATCGCTGAGACTATGTTGCCGCCCATTCCCATGAACAATCGGACTTTTCCGTCGAGCATCGCCTTGACAGATTCAACAGTGTCATACCCTCCTTCTTGAGGGCCACCAATTCCGGTAGCCTCCCCGAGTCGGGAGATAAATTCCGGTTTTGGATTGTGTTGAATGCCTACAGTTCTGTCACCCTGAACATTTGAGTGGCCTCGCACCGGACAAGCACCAGCACCCGGTCGGCCGAAATGGCCGCCCATCAACAGCAGATTTGCAATCTCTTGAATTACTGCAACTGAGTTCTTGTGCTGCGTCAAACCCATAGCCCAACAGACGATGAGGCGCTTTGACTTAGCAACAGCCAATCCCAACTCGGTGATTCGTTCTCGACTAATTCCGGAGCCAGTGGTAATTTCGTTCCAATCGCTCGCCTCAG
>CAUZUN010000228.1:0-2792 GCA_963583115.1 Candidatus Thalassarchaeaceae archaeon | reverse complement strand
CGTCACCAATTTCTAGTGAGCCCGCCCCCGCATCAGTTTGATTTTCATTGGGAGTTTGCTCGTCGGCTGGTGCATCCGCATTCACCTCTCCATTAGTTTCAGTTGGTTGTGGAATCTCAGTTGGGGCAGAGAAAGGTAGGTCCGCCATCATATCATTTTCAGAATTGATGGAGAGGAGATTATCTCGCTCTATTCCCGCTTCCTCTTCTCGACGAATCTCTTCGAGCAACTTTTCATCCAATTTCGTTGCTCCAATGATGTCACCAGCGCCGCGGAAGAATATTTCAAATTCAGTCCAATCCCCTTTTGTAAGCCCATCAATAGCAAATGAGACTGTGAGATTTTCACCCGGCGGAAGTGTTTCCATCTTCCATTTTCTCAACCCCAGTGCCTCTCTTCTGCCTTCATGAGATTCGTCTACGATTTCGACATCCTCTCTCTCAGGCCAAGTGGCTAGGAGGGTGTATTGGCGTGGTCGGGCAGTGTAGTTGAACATCTGGAAAGAACAGCGAGTGACCTTTTCTGATGGGTCCCATTCCACTTCTTCTTCGATGAATACTGCATTCATAATGTTGGAAATAACAGGTGCTAGTGGTGGTTCTTCTCTGCCGAGAATGGCACTCGTCTTCACGCTGATTGCGGGTAGAATAACATTGACGAGTTCGAATTTTTCCTTCGCTTTCTCTCGTTGCTTACTCTTCCGCTTGTGGCTGCGCAGACCTCTACCCACCTCCTGAAGTGCGAGCCTAAATTCACCGAGAACCTCCTCACTTTCGGATACGGCCTCCTTCGCCTCACTGGTGAACTGAACATTGGTGCTCGCTAGATGGACAAGGATTGCAGCTGGACCCTTGGGAATCCCCCTTGCTCCGGGGTGCTCAAGCCCATACTTCTTCCAATCGACGCTCTCGATTGCCTTCGTCAGTAGACAACCGCCTTGTTGGTACATCAACGGCACACGATTTGCGAAGCGGAGCACTTCGACGGGACCATCCGCCGGCATATCGATTCCAAAAATGAGTCCGACTTCGACTTGGAACGGATTGCCCGAAGCAACCGTAGGTGAGCGAGTAATCGTTGAGACGAAGCGGGAGTCAATCGCCTTCGAGAGCCCTTTCTTGATGAGTAGGTCTTCGATTGGAGAGAGACAGTCAGTAGGTGGTGGCAGAATTCTGACTTCTTTGAAGGCGGTCAACAACCCCTGTACCTCTTCGGCTTTCAGCGTCGCCGGTTTGCGCGCTTCATCAACTTCCGCCCGCGTGAGAATGTCACGCGCGGCGCGCATCGAGACTCCAGAAAAGTTGTGTCTCAGAAATGAGGTCATCTTCCTCTCCTCTGATTCCCGAAGGAATCTCTGGAGTGAACCTATCTCGAGCCCATGAGGGTGAGGGCGTATCTCCTTGACCGGAGTAGGCAGAACTTCTGTGACTCTGGGCCAGTCCCCGCCATCGATGACAGCACCCTCCTCATCGAAAACCCGGAACGAGATGGATGCGTGTGGATTCACGATTGAAGTCATTCTGAGATATTGGTGGACACTCTGTTTACCCCGCTGGTATTTCGCTTTCATGCGGGCTTCGACTTTGACCCCATGAGGAATCAGTTCGCCTTCGGAATCGAACCAGTGTTCCCGCTTCCTGCGGCTTGAAATCGCCTTGTTCTTCTTCGTGTCAAGTCCGATATCAACATGGACAGCAGTCGCCTCTTCCTCAACTTTCGAAATGACATGAGTATGTTTTCCAGTGGTCAATTGGCTATACATCACAACGCCGGTGATTCCGATCCCTTGCTGCCCTCTAGTCTGCCGAATTGTATGGAATCGAGAACCGAAGAGAAGGCTTCCGAACACTTTGGTAATAGAATCTGGATGAATACCCGGACCGTTGTCTTGGCTGACCATCATCAACTCGTCTTTCTTTCCCTTTATCTTGTGAATTTCTATAGTGATTGTAGGAAGGTAGCGCGCCTCTTCACAAGCGTCGAGAGAATTGTCTACCGATTCCTTCACCGCGGTAATAATCGACCTTTGGAGAGTGTCGAAGCCGAGAAAGTGTTTGTTCTTCTCAAAGAATTCGCTAATACTCGCCTGTTGCATTTTGCTTTGTGCTCTGCTCATCGCGCATCACCGTCCTCGAGTTCTCCCTCGGCCGAATGACGAGGGGCTTGCAAGTGGCGAACTTTGCTGTAAGCCTCACCGTTCATAATTCCTGTGGCTTCACAGCCATTGGAATTGTATGGCTGGTCACCAATTAAAATCGGCGAGCAGGTCAAACAGAACCAAACGGTTCAGTTCACGATTCGAAGATGTCGTCGTGGAAGGCAACAATCCTACCCATGAAAGCGCTCGCCATTACAGTTAGTGGACTTGCGAGGTAGAGTTTTCCGGGTCCGGAACGGCCTTGGAAATTACGATTGATGGCACTGATTGTAACCTGTTCTGATTCGTCAGAAACACCAGGTCCCGCCCCAATACAGGCGCCGCATCCCGGGTCGATGAGAGTGATTCCGGCTTCGCGAAACAACTCGCTCCAGCCATTCGCCTCTGAAAATTCCTTCACGGTCTTGCTGCCGTACTGGATGTAGCACTCCACCCCCTCTGGGATGGTGAGTCCTGCCTCAAGGGCCGCCTTCACTACTCTTGCATAGTATGCGAAATCGTCGTCCTTTCCTGCTGTGCAGGAGCCAGCATAGGCGATGTCGATGGCGACATCGCCGAGTTCATCGATGTAGGCGCCATTGGTCGGGTCCGATGGAACCCCCTTGTCAGGGTCGCCCGGATGGGCGACCATCGG
>CAUZUN010000227.1:0-2795 GCA_963583115.1 Candidatus Thalassarchaeaceae archaeon | reverse complement strand
GTCGAGAGGTTCAGTTACACCGGGGATTTGGATTCCCATGGAATGACCCTTCTAGTTCCCTTGTACTTTTTGTGCGGAATTTGCACATATGCAGTCATCAAGTTCGACAAGGAGGCGCGAGCTGGAGCGGTATATGCCAAGGAGAAGTTGGCCTACCATCGTGACATGGATCAATACCTCGATTTGAAGAAGGCGTATTACGTAAAGAAAGCGGAAGAACTAGGGGCATCATTGTCCACAGATGAGCAGTCTTGAGCGAACCGAATACAAATGTTGCCGCCCAAACCATGTGGCGAAGGCATTGGAATTGGTAGAAGGGACGGCGGTAACGGCATGAGTCTGCAACGAACAGGAATCGAACCGGTTTCTGTCGCTCTCGATGAGATGGAAGCAGGCGGCGAAGCTGTCACCCTAATCCTCTCGATGCGACCCGAAGTCGGCTCCATTTCGGCGGACTTGGCTGCTCTTATCGAACGAGCAACGGCACTTGGAATCCCTTGTGAAGATGGCACACCCAACGACATTTGGCGTATGGCAGTAGGGACATCTCCCGGCTCATCACCACCAGAAGTGCTCGCACTGGTCGGCCGACAACCCGACGGCACCTTGGAAGAGGTGTTCGCTCGGGGGGGCCTTGTCTGGCTTCTCATCGGAGTTCGCTACGCGGTAAACATCGGCTACTCGATTCGAACCGCGGAAGTGAGTGGTGCGAGTGCAATTCTCATCGACAGCGATGTCAATCACAACGAACGACGCACCGCAATCCGCGCATCGATGCGCGCCCACCGTTTTCTGCCAACACTTTGGGTGGAATCTGCCGAGGCAATTCATGTCGCCAAAGCAGCGGGTTTTCGAATAATCGGCATCGAAGATGTCGGAGCAGTCGAGCCTTGGGATGCAGATTTGACGGGCAATATTCTTTGTATCGTGGGTGGCGAGCGGGATGGAATTCCACCCAAAGTAATCGAGGAGTGTGACCAATTGGTGAAACTGCCGATGACCGGTTTTGTACCCTCCTACAATTTGCAGGTGGCAACTTCAGTGGTAGCGCTTGAGGCACTTCGTCAGCGAAGAAATCACTGAACCAAAGGTTTCGACCTGGCACAAGCGAAGAAATCACAGAGGCACGGATTCGACAATCGGCATGTAGATGACCGCTCGCCAAGCGATGTCAACCTCCTCACCAGATTCCGTGATATCGTACAAAGTCACAATCTCTACGGTCACATCGTTGATGTAGGTCCCAACACCGGCTCCTCCGTTGCCCCACCGCTCAAAGATTTCCTCCTCAAACGCGTTTTCGGCAGTGTAGGGTTCGCCATCGTACTCGCCGTTGACTACCGCCCGCAGTACAATCTGGGGAGTCGGAGAATTACAGTCGGTTGAACTACCTTCATGCTCACCTCCGAAGCCCGAGCCACCTTCGACCCCCCCCAACTCGTAAATCGCGCTTACTTGGTCACAAAGTCCGAGCCCTGCCTCATCAGATTCCGCAAAGTGAACGGTTACTTCCACATACGCTACCGCCCAACCATCTGCCAATTTTAACTCTAAGGTCGCAGGATAAGTGGTCTGGTCCTCAATGAATGTGGTTTCAAATGAGTCCTCCATCTTCTCGTCAAATCTGACATGAAAAGATGACCGTGGGTCTGGTGGCGGTGGCGGCTCTTCAGCCAACATCGCTGTGACGAGTTTGTATCCACCGCCACCAGCAAGCAACAGAACGAACACAATGGCTACCGCCATCCATACACCTTTGTCGACGGCACTTGCTTTGACCAATATGGTACGAGCCAAGTTCGCAACGAATTCAGGTGGCTGAACTTGAGTGGGCTCTTCCGAATCATCTGGCGGAACCTCAGCGGGCTCTTCCGTCACACCCTCAGCCATCGTTCCGAGAAGTGGGTCGAGCGCAAGAACCCTATGCAAGGACTGAGTCGGCCCTGCAATGAGCGAAATTCCATTCTCCGAAAAGCCTCCCGAATCGGGCGTATGCAAAGCCCTCGGAATCACCTATGGTGAGATGACTCGGGGCAATTTTGCGACGCACGCCACCGTTTCAGCGGAGCACACCAACAAGGGCGGCGTCGCCCACGGAGCGCTCTTTTCTGCGCTTCTCGACACCGCGCTCGGCGGCGCATTGGTCTCCACGCTTCGCAAAGAGGAATGGTGCGCCACCGCCCAACTCAGCGTTTCATTTCTTGAGGCGGGACAGATTGGCTCTAAACTGACTGCGCGAGGTCGAATCGTCCGGCGTGGGAAGGGTGTGGCGCATTTGGCGGGCGAGGTTACCGACCAATCGGATGTGGTCTATGCGACTGCGACCGGGACCTGGGCGATATTCGCGGCGAAGCCAGCTAATTTCCCAAACAAATCTGAATGACATATCACTGCTCAGTCACCAAGGCGTACCCTCAAGAGGGGCCCTATGCGTGGGTGGGCCAATGGGTGACCGCGGCCAAGCCTCAATGTTTTGGTTTTTGATGGCGTTTGCCCAGATTTACCTCGGAATTTTCGCACTCGACCCTACTTACGAGTTTCTGAGGGTCTTGCTACAAGGCTCTGGATACGCATTTTTGGTTCCAGCAATTTACTTTCTATTGGTTAGAATCCGTGTTGATGAGTTTGCAAAATTTGACGGCAGTTACAATCAAAGTGAGAATTCAATGATCTATAGAAACGCCGAGGGAGTACTCAGTGAGTATCTACCACCTAAGGCCGGCGGTAACGGTTGGATGAAGTGGGCCATCGGTGGATGGTTCTTGTTTTTGATAGTCGGTGGCTTGCTCGTCTGA
>CAUZUN010000226.1:0-2795 GCA_963583115.1 Candidatus Thalassarchaeaceae archaeon | reverse complement strand
TTCGTTTCATCCTCCGTCATTGTTTGATAGACAGGCCATTCACTAGTTTTGAATCACCGTCGTTCTCAGTGGACCGCTGCCGCTGATATAACCATTACCACAGATGAGCGTCGTTAGTTACGGAACGTGACGGTAAACTACCCACTTCAAAGTATTACTATTTGTGGTGAGTAAGTAAAACCGCACTTTCTCCAGTGGAAAGATGTAAGTAAATGTAACTAACCGGATAATTGAAGTGCGGGCTTGACACGCCTAGAAATAGGCACAGACGGTTTGTGCCGAAGGTGAGACGGAATGGTGGGTGGTGAATCGGGCAAGGACGCCAAGCGTATCCGGGGTGGCTACAGGCGTCGCCTGCTCGACCATCTTGCTGATGGTCCTTCAACTGTCAGCGAAGCGGCAAATGCTGTCGGATTACGGCTGCCTCACGCCTCTGCCGAATTGAAGAGGATGCGTCTAGAGGGCTTTGTAGCGTCGGATTCCGAAGCGGGTCAGAGAGGTGCGAAGCAGCATTTGACCGCTCGCGGACTAGAGAGAATTAACTCTGATGAGTTGGCTCGATTGCAAGCACTAGGCATCGATTCAATCCCCCCCAATGTGAGTTTATGCCTGCTCGCGAGGGATGGACCTCAACTCCTACTTGCTTACGCGAAACAACCGGTCAGCCCACTCATTCCACTCCCCCAGAGTCTACTTCCGCTCCGAACTGATGAGGAGGGGCGTTCCACCGGAACTGAAGGGGTCAAGGCAGAATGGGTGTGGGCGGTCGCTCGCGAATCATCTCCGAGATGGTTCAAAATCGACGATTTGAGTCCTACATCACCACCTCAAAGCGACATCGCGAAAAGTTCACTCGCTGCTTGGGCTGAGACCAGCCCTTCCATCGGATTGGTTCGAGCCCGTATGCTCGACCAGCGCCAAGCGCTCCGATTGCCAATCGGGACTTGGTTTTCCGAACCGGTCGAGGGGGAGTGGCCAACACTGCCGAGCCCGCAGGGGACATCTGAATCATGGCGGCTCGGCGAGGCGCATCCCGAAGTTGCGCCTCTGCGGCCACAGGGCCCGATATGCGCAGTGTTGCCCGAGCGCCTATCGGCGTCAATCGTGTTGAGTGGTTCCGCTCCCGATTCTTGGGTCGTTGCAGAAGCCTCTCTTCTCGGCCGTCGCGGTGATGGAATGCCATTCGGGGCACTCGCCCCTTGGATTGAAAGGGCTCACCCTCGACTTTCATCGAGTGAGAGGCAGCGAAGGTTGGAGGGACTCAAGTCTACAATTCGTAAAGGTCGGCGTAAGAGGACCGGGGCGAAGCGGGTTGAGGAGTCGACTTGGCGAAGGTTTCAGAGTGACTGGGGTGACCAGGAATGGCTCGATTCGGAGGGTTCAGCAGGCACACTCGTCGATGTCAGAGGAATTTCGGACACCGCTTGGCGCGCCCTCATCGATTGGTCGCTGATGAGAAAGTCAAATTCTCCCGCGGTTATTCAACACCCGCCGCACAGCGAGGAAGCGCGTCAGTTGCAGGCACTCACAAGTGATGCTCGCACACGGATGATAGTACTGCGAGATGAGCCAAAAGTTGCCCTTGGGCAGCCGATGCTCCGCCCTGACCCGGTTCAGCCGCTGCCGTGGTTTCGACTGCAACTCGCCGGGGATGTTTCGCTCCCGGTTCACATGGCCCAAAAGCCGCCACCTACCCTTGCCGCTCCGCCTCAAGGTTGGTCACCCCCGACAAATGCTGCTGAAGTTTCAGCCTCCCAAGTTGGGGCCCTGACCTCTATTGCCGGCGGCACTCCACCAGATGTGGAATCAGATTCCACACCAGAGATGTATCTCTTCGCAGCGGTGCTCAGAAATTCAGCGGGTGATGCTGAGTGGGCGGACAGAATCGAATCGTCCGACCCGATTGCAGCATGGATCGCAAGTCCCGATGAGGACCGCTGGTCAAGATGGCGTCGCCTGAGTGATATTCTCGGCAGAGATTGGCTACCCTTGTTGAAAGTCGAAGAAGTTCCTCTCGATGCGCTTGCTTCTGTAGCCTGCGAGGCACCACTGCCATGGGCGGCAGAAGCACAGCAACTGTTGTGTCAAAAGTTACGGGCTGAGGCGGACTTGGCACTGAGATTGCGGCCTCTCATCGATTCGGAGGCGTTCAGTCCGGCTGCATCATCTTGGTTGACAGCAGTCCTACTCTCAGAAGTTGCATGGCTTTCCGAGGCATTAGCTACAGACCTTTCCCGCTGGGCTGTGACAAGATTGGCAACCTCACCACCTAACAACCTCTCAACTGGGTTGGATGGGTTGGCTTGGTTGCAGCGTCAAGGTCACTTGAGGGAGGGGTGGGAATCTGACCTGCGGGCACGGAGGGGAGCCGGTTTTTCGACTCTTGATGCGTGGGATTCTCTTCTCTCACTGATTGAGGAGAGGCGTCAATTGCCGAACGAGTTGGTTCCTGAAGTTGTCAACTTTCCAATCGATTGGTGGGCGGGCGCAGCAGAATTAATTTTGATTCAACTCACCGAAGATGCAGAAGGGCGCGATTTAGTTCTCAATCTTCCAATAGCATGGCCCGCTGCTATTCTCCGACCGCCCGGTGAATCGCTGTTCATCCCCGGCTTGGGTGAACGAGTTCATGCCGGTTGTAACATCAGTTTGTTAGAACGGTTGGAGAGAATCCTTCACCTTTCTGGCGGGGTTCCAGATGATGACCAGATTGGTTATGATTCGCTGCTAGACCTCTTTGAATCGTTGCGGCAAGCGGCCATAGGTGCCCCTCCCGTGCCAGGTAGAATTCATCC
>CAUZUN010000225.1:0-2795 GCA_963583115.1 Candidatus Thalassarchaeaceae archaeon | reverse complement strand
TTCCGCCGTTCACCATACCGGGAAATGCTTGATGTTCTTCCGCCGGAGTGAACCAAAGTTCGAGACCTTCCGCAGTCCTTGTCGAGTCGATTCGCAACCCTTTTTCGTTTGCTGGTCCGCAGCCGAAGCAGATTGAAGACGCCGCATATTGCCGCTGGACTCCGACCTCGGATTCTCCCATATCCGCCGCTCAGCGCGGCCCGCTTTTCGCTATTCCCCACTCGACCGTTCAAGCCCGTCCGGTTCTGCCGCACGACAGTTCAAGCCTGCCCTGTCACTGTTCTTCTTCAGAAGATTCCTCTTCGCCTACGGCATCAGCCGTAGAGTTCGCAGCACCACTTGCGAGTGATTCCGCATCACCGAGTCCCGGCTGGGCCCAGTCACGCTGCCATTCGGCATCGACTGCGCCACCGCTCCATGAGCCTTCGATTGCGATTTCGTCGACTTCAGCCTCATCGCGCCATGGCGGCTCGTCGGCGCTGCCACTGATGATGAGACGATTTTGAGCGTCGAGTTGCCGCTTGACGAGTTGCACCCCTCGATTAATTGGAAGCAGGTGACCGACCGGAGTGCCAGCGGTTACGAATGGGTTGTTGGCGGTGCAGATGAGGAGGCCCCTTTCAGGAGAGAGAATGTCAGCGGATTCGCCTGGCCGTTGGGGGTCCATGATTCGCCCGATGATGTCATCTTTTTCGACGAATGAACCGGAACTGACGAACATATCGACAAGACCACCCTCGTCCGCCCTAACCCAAGTTGAGCCAGATGCGAGAAGTCTGAACCGAGGCCTGCTCGGATGTCCGGGGATAACATGGAGGCTGCGAAGCACATTGAGTACGCCGTAAACTGCAACCTTGACCGCTTCGTGGTCGGTGAAATTCGCGCCACCACCTTCGTAGGTTACGCTGCCGATTCCATGGTCGCTGGCAACTCTCCTGAGTGTTCCGCGCGGCCCCTTCGAGTCAAGAATTACTTCAAGTCCGAAAGCGCGAGCAACCCTGTTGCTCTCCGGGTGGACTAAATCTGCCCTAATCTGTGGAAGATTGGTTCGGCCTCGCGCGGCTGTGTGAAGGTCGATGAGATAGTCGCAATCTTGTACTAAACCATCCCAAATGTGGCTAGCAACTCGCTGAGTGGTGTTACCATTTTCTCTTCCGGGGAATTCTCGATTCAAATCCCTGCCGTCTGGGAAGTAGCGGCTGTTTCTGCGGAATCCGGGCGGATTGAGAATCGGTGCGATTCGTACTGTGCCTGCCATTGTTGCTGCATCCAGTGCCTTGCCAATTCCAATCATCGTCTCTTGACAGAGCATGCTGCAGGCAAGTGGTCCAACTAACTCATCACCGTGCACCGCACCAGTGACCGTTACGACCGGACCGGGTCGGGCTCCGTGAATGACCGTTACTGGGGTTGCCCAATCGTCACCCATCGTCACATCGAGTAGTGGCATCTTGATTTTTCGAATTGTACCTGGTTTGATTCGCTTCTTCAAAAATCGATGTTGCTTCACGCCTCCAGCACGGTCCCACTCGCTGCGCTTCTTGCCCTTGTGATTCGACAGAGAGCGCTCAATCTTGGCTCGCCTCTCTTTTGGAATTTGATTGCTGACCTTGAGAGTCGACTTCGGGTTTGATTCAATTTCTTTCTTCGACTCCAACGCTGGCGAAGTCGTTTTTTTCGGTTTGGTTGACTTCGCCGCCGGCTTCTTCGTTTTCGTCGATTTAGCCGGCTTCTTCACCGATTTAGGCTTGACCGAACTCACATTGCCTTTCTTCGACTTGGCCGCAACCGATTTCTTCGGCTGTGATTTGGAATCAGCCGTTTTTGACTTCGTTTTCATCGTTTTTGGAGTTGAAACTCCACTTTCAACTGCTCCGCCCTTGTTTTCAGACGCTGTCTCCACACGGTCAACGGGCGAAGCGTTGCCCTTTCCGGGCGTTTCTTTGGGCATCCAATTCCCCTCGGGTTTGGGGTGCGTAGCACCCCTCCGGCAAGACTCCCTGCACTCCGAGGCAATAAAAGCCGATGGATGAACATCCAGCCTAGAGCCCTGTTTCGGAAGTCTTTGGTATCAAAAATGAGTGGATTTTTCGCCCTGTCAGGAGTTTTTTGAGCCAGTGAGGCGGTTCGTACCCCCTTTGGACAGCGAGATTTCCCAATAGTAGCCCTTGAATACGTCCACGGCAAAGACCCCTCCGAGGTCGCACAATGCCACAAGCAGGATGGTCCCCCGACGCCGACGCCGTGAAGGCTTCAAAAGAGGCTCAAATGAGAGCCGATGCCATCGAAGACAAATCGCTTGAACAGCTCCGCTCCGCCGCTGATTCGACTGAAATCGATTCGGCGACTGCAAAGCAACTTCGATCCGCAAAACCAGACCTTCGCTTGGAGGCGAGTGAGGCTGAAAATCAACACGCCAATCAACTGACTGACATGGTAACTTGGGTACTTCTCGGGATTGCCGGTTTGATAGTTCTCGGCGGTGTCGTATTATCGGTTCTTTTCGGTGCCTCAATCCTCTGATTTGAATTGGGTTTCTCACAACGGCCACTACGGAGTGTCGTTTTTTTTTCGAATTTCCTGGATTGAGCGGTCACAACGATAAATCCGATTTCAATCGTGCTATCATTCGGTTGAACGGGACCGAAATTTCATCTAGAATAATTCCTACTATCGCTGATACAGAGTTGGCGTAGTAGGCCTAATCGGTCGTTTTGGCTGCTTCTTTTTGGTGACCATTAAGATAACTATTGACAATAGCAAAATTGCTCCAAGACCAATCACAACATTTGTTG
>CAUZUN010000224.1:0-2824 GCA_963583115.1 Candidatus Thalassarchaeaceae archaeon | reverse complement strand
GACCGTTAACATGCGTCGCTCTGCTTCCGCTCTCCTCATCGTTGTGCTCTTTCTGCTGAGTCTTGCTCCGACCTCAACAGTCTCCGCAGCCACCGGCCGAAGCAGCGCTCCAACATTCGGAACAGGGCCGAATGAAGGCGATGTTATCGGGGGCACATTCACCGTCGTAGTTTCTGGCGCCTCGACTTTCGACGCGGTTCAAATCGACCTTTGGGACGGCACTTCTTGGAGCGGATTGAGCAATGTCACCTCTGCCGAATCATGGCTCTATGGCTGGGATTCATCGACTGTATCCGATGGCGCTTACCGAATGCGAATGACAGGTTGGCTCAACGGAACCTCTCATGGCATAGTCGAAAGTGGAAATTTCATCGCTGACAACACCGCTCCGAGCAGCCTCACCTTGACTCCACTCGCACCGGATTACGGGACCGGCGCTTCAATCTCGGACAGGGCTTGGTACGACATTTCGACCACCGGCACACTCTCTTTCACTTGGAATGCAACCGATGACAACCTCGACTACGCCACCCTCACCAATGTTCCCGGACCTGGCTCCCCCTCCAATGATGGCCCCGGCTTCCTCACCTACCGCTGGGACTGGACTTCTGGCAGTTTTCCCAGTTCAGGCAGTTGGAGTCCGAAATTGACTGTTTTTGACGAGGCTGGCGCATCGACGGACTTAGTTCGCTACATCGGCATCGACACCGACGGTCCAACCGTCGGTACCCCGTCGCTCTCAATCGGCTCAAGCTGGTCGAACGCCAACACGCTGGTCTTCTCAAATCTCAACAATGGGGCGACTGACAACGGCGGCTCGGGAATCGCCGGCTACGAAGTGAGAGATTCAACCGACAGCAGTTGGACAGCCGTTGGCACCGGAGGCGGAGGAACTCTCCCGATGCAAGAAGGAATCAGAACGATTCAATTCCGCGCCTTCGACAATGTAGACAACCGTGGCAGCGAACTCAATGTCACCTTGAAAATCGACCAAAATGCGCCTCAGGCCGGTGGCTGGCTAGTGCCAGAACTGACCACCGGACTCTCCGGCGCAGTCGCAGTAGAAGTCCAAGCAAGCGACGAATTTTCGGGAATAGATTTCTCCACATCCAAGGTACAATACGGATTTGACTCGGATGGTACGGGCGACACGCCAGACCTCACCGGAGCATGGGTGGATGTAGCGCAGGGGCTCAGTGTGTCACTTTCGGAGAATATTGACTGGTCGACCAAGGAGGCGCAGTACCTATCTCTCAGAGCAGTTCTCTACGACAACGCAAGCAACACCGGCAACAGCGTCACCCAACATTTCCTCGTCCTTCCAAGCCTCGACCTCTGGTGGCAATCCGCCTCGCTCGACAGGCTGGTCGTACGGGCTGGCGGACTGGGTATCGTCAATGTGACCTCCGTGCTGGCCAGCAACGAGCCCTATTCCGGGTCTGTGACCGTTCGGTTGGAAACCGCTCCCGCTGACAGGAACAGCGGTGCGACTTGGACTACTCTTGAGACGAGGACACTCTCACCTTCGGCGATGTACGACCAAACTGAGACGATGCTCTGGTCGGTGACCATTCTCAATCAGGGAGAGTATGACATTCGATTGGTGGCAGATTCCAACGATGCGATTTCAGAGCGTGATGAAGGAAACAACGACGCCTACATGGTTGCACAGGGCGCTTCACAACGGTTGGTTGGATCTGTGCTTTCCTTCGCGCCGACCCTGTTCGTAGTTGCACTGGCGGGTTGTTGGGTCGGTTGGCTGCTATCTCGAAGAGAAACCGAAGATGAGCCGGTTGAGTTGGAGTGAGGTCAGCCTCATTCCTCTGCGTAGGTGATGGACTCATCTTCTGCGAGTTCCATCATCTCAGCAATCTCTTCCTCGTCGGCCGGGTCGACTTGAGCGTTGGTGAATCGGCGTTGGCGGCGACGGGCATCAGCAAGTCCGGGGACTAATTCCTCAAAACCGACTGAAGTCTCAGGCAGTTTCTCCTGAATGTAGTCGAGGCGACGGACTCTCATCTTTCGGTCACGCTGCTCCCGTTCTAGCATCTTGATGACTGTGCTGTGCTCAGCGCCGCGCAAAATTCTCTCAACCGCGCTGTTTGCGAGTGGCAGACCTTCCTCATCCCCAATCAGAACGACTGTACTGCCGTAGACAGCCATCTCACAGCCGGTGTTCTCCTCTATCATCCGGCGAATTCGGCCATCCCGACCAATTAATCGGCCACGCATCCTTGACTGTTGGGTAGATTGTTTCCCCACCCATTCACGCATGTCGTAGAGTTGGAAGTAGCAATCGTCATCCAAGAGTTGCAACGCCTTCTTGGGTGCCATTCCTCGACCGATCGCCTTGACTATGTCGGGCAGTTTCATCATCAGAATCGGGTCAGCACCCTCAACCGACCAAGTAAGGGTGACGTCGCCTGTGTTTGAGTCGATATCGATTACTGCACCTGAGCCCGCCTCGAGCGCCTTGCGGGTCGCTCCACTCTTGCCGATGAGAACCGCTATTCGGTCCTTGGGTACTCTTACGATGCTCTTCATTGGCCTCGCCGACCTGCCTCCCCTCTTTCAAGCCGTCGAGTGGATGCCGAACCCTATTCATCTCAAATTCACCAAAATAAACGGCTCACCGAGTGCTCGGGCACAGGGTGCAAGCATTTTGAAGGATTAGCACCTACTTGGTGAGCAAGTAGCGGTGATATCCCAGCGAACCGTTCTGGAAGGACTCGTACACTGGAGTGCCGCGCACGCCGGCGAAGGTCTCGAAGCTGCGTCTGATGGCTAGCGATGTACCATTCTTGATTCGAGCCTGCTTGACGTC
>CAUZUN010000223.1:0-2839 GCA_963583115.1 Candidatus Thalassarchaeaceae archaeon | reverse complement strand
AATACCAAGCACCCAACTTCGTTGCAGGCGCAGTCGAGGGAGGTTCAACCCTCTTCGAAGTGCCTTACTTCGGTAAGAAGGCCTATCTGACTCAATCTTGGCAATTGTATGCAGAGGCGGCGATGCCCGCCCTTGAGCGGCTCTACACGATTGCACCCTCTTTCCGCGCCGAAAAAAGTCGTACTCGCCGCCATTTGACTGAATTTTGGCACGCTGAAATGGAAATCGCTTGGGGTGGAAACGCAGATGTCATGGCGCACGGAGAAGCACTGGTCCGGAAGATTGCGAGAACCATTTTGGATGAACGGTCGGAAGAACTTGAGGGCCTTGGAAGAGACCTCGATTTGGTCGCCCGTTACGCCGATAATCCGTACCCCCGAATTCGCTACGACGAGGCCGTCGAAACGCTACAGGGAATGGGTGTCGACATCGAATGGGGTCAAGATTTAGACTACTCGAAAGAGAAGGTTCTGACAGCAGATTTTGATGTACCACACTTCCTCACACACTACCCCAGAATCGCAAAGCCGTTCTACCATCGACCCGACCCGGACGACCCGAAGTATGTGCTCTGCCACGACCTCCTAGCACCCGAGGGCTATGGTGAGATAATCGGAGGGGGCGAGAGGACTTGGTCGGAGAAGGAAATTCTCGAGCGTATCGACGAGGAGGGAACTCCACGCGAGCCGTACGAATTCTACATCGATATTCGAAAGTATGGCGGAGTGCCTCACGGCGGCTTCGGCTTAGGTGTCGACCGAGTTTGTTCTTGGCTTGCAGGAGCCGACCACATTCGCGAAGTCATTCCGTTCCCTCGTGATTCTCGTCGAGTTACACCTTGACATTTGCCAATTAAATTGGCTTTCTTTCTTCAAGAGAAGGGTGTGTCGAATCCCTCGTCAAGCGGGTCGGGAAGTTCTGACTTAGCATTAATCCGATCCGTTCTTTCATCATTAGAGTTTGAATTTTCATCAGGAACTGGTGAACTTGAACCGCTGATAGCGCTACTTCTGCCATCTAATTTCGAGTCTTTTTGAGTGACTATAAGCGCTGTGAATGCACCGATGCAAAACAGCAAAATGATTGCAAACGCTTCCTGCGAAATACCTCCAGAGTCACCAATCAGTCGAATAATCAGAAGGATTACAACGACTGCAATCAAGGCGACTGGAATCAGTCGGCGGCTCTCCATCACTCTCCGATGCCGCCGACCCCTTGATGAACCCCGCCCATCTTGAGGGCAATATGGACTTCTCAGTCGAAAGTGGTAGCAGAAAATCTGGCGGGGGTTCCCGCCCCTCTTCAGGCGGCCAATGCAGTGGTTGGCTGATGACGGCTGTCGCTCCTTGGGGCGATACCACAGAAGATGCCTTTGACCAATGTCTCGTCGAGCTTGGTCTTGGTGATTCTCGCCTCATCCGTATGGAGGGTGCGATGTTGCCGATGGGATTCTCTCCGACACAACCCGAAGACCTCGCCATGGGCTCTCTTGTCGAATGTCATGTGGCACAAGCATACGCGGATGATGGGGCAACAGCCTCGGCGGGTGTGGCGTGGGCGGAATGTGTGACCCCTGAGGGTGACGAATGCGCGATAGTCGCGACGCTCTCTACAAACCAGCCATACGAGGAAACTGAACTGATGTTGAAGCGTGAGTTGAAGCAGAAAATGTCGAGCCGGGACTTGGAAGTTGTGCGCCACGAAATGGCGGTTGATGAGGTGACTGCGGCGAAGGACCACCATGGGTGTGCGGTCGCTGCGCTGATTATTCCTAACAGTCTGAACATGCAATCCGGTGATGTTGGCCGGGTAAGAGGGGGCTACACAAGAAGTGCTGATGCTGGCTTCTCAAGTGGTGCTAGGACTGCCCCTCGGGCTCAATCACGGCGCAACCGGGATGATGTTAGTTTCGACCTTTGAGTGAAGAAAATGTCCAGAGTAGGGCGACAATTCCAACAATTGGAGTCGGCTGATGTCTGATGAAAGCCAATTTCTCGTTTTCCGCTGTTCGGAGTGTGAACGCTGTTTTGGCAAATTGTCTGCCGCAGCATCAGGGTCATGCCCAGCCTGCGGCTTTGCTGCTAGTCACAAGGTAATCGACAGGGCGACTGACGATGATGACCTTCAGCGACGGGTTGCACTTGCAAATGTGCCATCCGAACTGAGAAAGGAACTCGGAGCGAAAATCGACAAGATGCCAGCCTACGATTCAGGCAAACAAGATTCGGTTAGCGCAGTCAAACTGCGCTCTCTTTTGTTGGCTTCCAGAGATGAAGAGAATCGAGTTTCAGTTACCACTCTACAGGAGGCTTTGGCGAAGGAGGGGATTGCGGAGCCGACCGCCGAGGACCTCATTTCGTTGGCCGAATATGAGGGCAAGTTGATTCGTCTTTCCGAAGGCGAATGGCTCTATCTCGAATGAGTACCTTCATGGAGGGGTTGCGGGTCGAGCCGAATTAGGGCCCGTGGGTTAGTTTGGCTATGCTTGGAGCTTTGGGAGCTTCTGACCCCGGTTCAAATCCGGGCGGGCCCACCTACAATTTCATTCGCGTGTAATCGGTGGGCCCGCGGGATTCTCACTGAGAACGAATTCGATTGGATTCGCTTGTTCTCAGTCGCGGCAGGTTGCACGCAACCTTAGCGTGTTCAAACACCTTCGACTTCATCCGCTTGTTTGAACATCAAATCCGGGCGGGCCCATCTCAATCGATTGGAATCCGGGCGGGGACTTCAATCGAAAGGCGTCGATTGACTTCATGTATGTCGATTAATTTAGCAACTGTTAGACCGACTACTGCAACTGTGACGAACGCTAGCGTTGCAATCGCTGATTGAGTTG
>CAUZUN010000222.1:0-2842 GCA_963583115.1 Candidatus Thalassarchaeaceae archaeon | reverse complement strand
AGAGTCATGACTTTTGGGGGGTCGTTGCCGTATTTATTATTTATCACGCTTCGTCGAATTTGGTTAAGTCGATGCGCAATCCGATGCGAGATTGAACCTCGGCTCGTATTGCAGCTAGACCCTCTTCGGTGGTCGCTTCAGCGCGCATGACTAGAATCGGTTCTGTGTTTGAAGGTCGGCAAAGGTACCACCCCTCCCACTCATCGTTTTGGAAGTTGATGCGGATTCCGTCTACGGTGACCATCTCAAAGTCTGCGAAAGATTCCTGCACGAAGCGCATCACTTCGACTCGCTCGCCGGTCAAGGGAACCTTCGCTTCACCTGTGCTTGGGTAAGTTGGGATTTCGGCCAACCGTTCCGAAAATGTTCTGCCTCCTCTACTCGGTGAGGGCTCGCGCGCAACCAGTTCAAGCATGCGGGCTATACAGTAGAGTGAATCATCAAATCCGGGCCAGCGGTCGTTGAAGAAGAAGTGGCCGCTCATCTCACCGGCCATCGGAGTGTCCGGTGCCTCTCGAAGGGCAAGTTTCTGGAAGGAATGGCCGGTCCTCATCATCTTGGGGATTCCACCGTGTTTGGAGATGGTTTCAGCGAGTGAAATGCTGCATTTGACATCAAACAGAACTGTGCGAGCCTCGTCGCTCGCATCTTCATCGACTTGTGAGAGAATATCTGCCGCAAACAGCGCCAAAAGTCGGTCTGGATGAATGAAATTTCCTAACTCATCGACCATACCCATGCGGTCGCCATCACCATCGACTCCGATACCGAACTCTGCCCCATGTTCGACCACCATATCTCCTAGGAGCACCATGTTCGCAGGTCTGGTGGGGTCGGGTGGGTGGATGGGAAAGGTGTTGTCCCAGTCGCAGAGGATGCAGGTTGCATCTGCTCCGAGCGCCTTCAAAATCGCCTTGACGAAGGGGCCGGGTACAGCGTTTCCTGAATCGACGACCAATTTTACGGTACGGCGAGGTCTGCCGGCTGATTCGATGATGGAGTCAAAATATTGCTCTTGGAAATCCTTCACCTTCACCAACTCCCCCTCGCCACGCCGGAATTCTCCAGCCTCGAAGACTTCACGCAGTTTCTGCAACTCTTCGCCAGCCATTGCGGCCGTTCCGCGGCACATCTTGAAGCCGTTGTATTCAGGTGGGTTGTGACTCGCTGTGATGACAACACCACCGTCGACATCGAGTGAGTAGGTGGCGTGGTAGAGTGCTCCGGTCGGCATTATTCCAAGGTCGTGGACAGCGACTCCAGATTCGATTAATCCCTCGACGAACGCAGCGTGGAGTTCTGGGCCTGACTCTCGGATGTCGCGAGCGACAGCGAGTGATTCACAGTCGAGGAAGGTCGCGAGTGCGCGCCCGAGCCGGTTTGCGAAGGCGGGTGTCAGCGGGTCGCCCGCAATTCCTCGAATATCGTACGCCTTGAAGACCGCAGCAGCCTTTTCGCGGTCAAGCCCCTCGGGCCACTCGACGCTCTCCATCGGCTCGCCGACTCGCATCTCGCTAAAAGCGCCTACGGCTGCATATCAGCAGCAGTTCTGTTCAATTGCCTGCACGACAATTTCCACTTTAGCGGCGTTAGGCAACGCTCCGGCCTCAAAAGCGGCCCTTGCTGGGGGGATTTCCATCTCGCCCAGCCAAGCGGAGTAAACTTCGTTCATCGCCGCGAAGTCAGCGATGTCATCGAGTAGCACCTGAACGAAGCAGGCGTTCTCTTTCGAGGTGTTCGCAGCAGCGAGCAGTGCGTCGATTTTCTCTAGGCACCCAGTGGTCTGCGAGGAGACATCATCACCCGCTTCAGGCGCAATTTGTCCTGCCAACCAGACGACTCCATTCGCCTTCACACCAGGAGAATATGGGCCGTATGTCTTGCCGTCTTCGACATCGATTCGCTCTTTTGCCATGGTTTCGGCTCGACGCCGAGCACCATTAGCCATTCTCTTGAAGCGTCTTCGCAATTTCGGGCGGTTATGGCAAGGCCGGTGACCTGTTGGGTTCTCGACCATCCAGCCCACCTCCAACTCTTCCGGAGCTTCCTTAGTGGGGGCTCAAAAATGGACATCTTGGTAGCGACGAAGCGGCCAGAAGTTGAGGCGATGCTCGGTGTGGGCGATACGCAGCCACTTGCGGCAACCAACTCACCACTTCCAGCCCGAGAAACGATTTGGGTAGAGCGGCCGGCGGGAGCAGGCCTTCTACCGTTGCAGCGAGAGTGGCGGGCGTGGAATCGGATTCGAGCAGTGCGCAAGGTGTTGGTGCGACGCAGGGTGCTTGGCCATCCAGTCCATCGGGTAATTTCGAAGGGTGCTCCATTGGAGTTGAGGGCGGCGAAGCGGGCGCGGGTGAGCGAGCGTTGGTACATCACCGACACAGAGATTCACCATTTAGCCCACCGATTGGCACTTTCAGCGGCGACCGATGTCGTACTCCCGGCAGATTGGCGAGAGGATTTGGACGGCGGATTTCTACTTGCTTGCAAGGAGCGTGGAACCCGCGTTCACCTCTTGGACGGCCATCTTCCCCATGCCTATCTTCAACCTCCCCATTCTAGGCTAGTCGGGGATGGTGAATCGACAATTCCTCGTGTGTTGCACAGGGCGTTGGCGGGCGGTGGAGCACATGACAAAGCGGAGTTGGTCTCAGCAGCGAGCCTAATTCCGGATTTGGGAATGAAGGTCACAACGGTAGCAGAAAACAAGCCAATCAACGACCCGTGGGGGCTGCCATCTCTGCTTCCCGACTTTGACGGAGTTCTCTCTGAATCGGTTACAGTCGCACACGAAGCGGTCTGTCAAGGGGTTCCAACTCTTCTTGTCTCCAAGGCACAGAGG
>CAUZUN010000221.1:0-2843 GCA_963583115.1 Candidatus Thalassarchaeaceae archaeon | reverse complement strand
CACTTTTTCTTGACAATCCACCCGTAGGGTTCAAGCGAATATGCCTTTGAATCGAATTACGCTTTTTATCCGAGTCAAAGACGAGGGTGCACGACGGGTTCAGTCGAATGAATTACCATCAATTGAAATCTTACTACCGGCCGCTATGGCGGTCGGTGTCTAGAATGGAGTCTTGTCATCTCTGCCTTTGAGAAGCCACCAAACAGCCCCCCCGATGATTGCCATGAAGAAGAGCAAATTCACCGTATCAGAACTCTTCGACTTCGCCGAGACTCCAGCATCAACCACGACTTCACCCCAAGCCTCACTGTCCGGGTCAGTCCAATTCACCAAAACTTGGATGGCGCCCTTTTCGTAGGAGGTCACCGTTAGTGGGTAGGAGGTCTCCGAGTTCGCTAGTGAGGTGGCCGCGCCTGAAGTCCAGTTTTCGCTGCACTGGTCGAGATAACAGAACCGCATTACCGCCGGATTTGCCCCCGAATTGCGAATTTTTACTTTGAGAAGGCCCTCTTCTCCGACTATCGCTTCACCATCAACTTCGACTGACAGGACCTCGATATCGGCTGGTAGAAGGGGGTGCACGACCGGATTTGTCACCAACTCTCGGGTATTTTCCTTCGAATCCCACGCATAGATTCTCAGGTCATGTTCGCCGACCGTCATCTGGGGCAGTGTGAGAAATTTCGCTGTTAGCCAATCCGCATTTTCGAGTATCACCTCTCCGTCCAAGGTCACATTCCAAGTGAGCAGATGAACCGCGTCGATGTCATCGAAGGAGCGAGTCAAATTGACTGTAACATCGCTGTCAGGCCGCGCCTTGTTTAGCGGCCCAATTGGGAAGCCACCGACATAGACCTCTGCGGTGATAGTTGGGGGTGTGGCGTCATTTATCGTCACATTCCAGCCCTTAGTGACCGAATTTCCAGCCTCGTCAATCAGTTCCATCTCAAGCGAATAGACCGTCAATTCCCGCTGTTGGTGGCGCTCGTCAACGCCCATGTGCATCCAGTTCACATCGTCGCCCTGATTGAATTGGTCGACAAACCACGGTTCGTTGTATTCCCAGCCTTCCGTCTTGTTTGACCGCCAAATTACCTGTATTGGAGCCCCTGAATCGTCTGTTGAATTTGTCTCCGCCGAGAAAAATGAGCCCGCTCGTAACGAAAATTCGCTCTCGTTGTTGAGGTCGTGAAGCCAGGGTTCCTCGGTTTCTATTGAGGTGACTTCTGCTGCCGAAATAATCGTTGTTGGTGGCTCTCCGTCGACATAGAATTCCCCTTGCCAAGTTGAGTTAGCGCCCGCCCAATCCATGCAGGTTAAGGTCACATTCATGACATTCCCGTGCGAAAAACCGGTGTTTTCGGGTACCAAAGTGTGGGTTTGTCCGACTCCCGAGTTGAGAACCGTGCCATTGTACTTGGCTTCCCAAAAGTGGCTCAGTGAGCCGATTCCCGAGTCGGTGCAGGTGCTTTCGAAGGTGACATTTCCGTCGAGTGGAATCGAGAGACCTGTATGGTTTTGTAGTCCGCCAGAAGCGATTGGTGGCTGGTTGCTACCGATGGTGACAGTCCACATTCCAGTCGAAGGTGATTGTGAACGGTTGAGGGTGAATGATGCCGGTGTTCCTGTCAGCAAGTCAATTTGAGGGCTGTAACGAACTTCCCATCCTGTTGGCAGATTGACAGTGATTGGAATCGCTTCGATTGCATCGCCGCGCACCGGGAACGAAAACATGCGAGTAGTCCCGAAGCCGACCTTTCCGGTGAGGTCGGCGCTCTCACTCCACCCCTGTTCACTCATGCCCGGGTTGTTCGGCTGTTGCGTGAATGACTGTCCGAAGACATCGACCTCACCAGTCAATGGTGACTCATCGAAGAGCACCATGTGGTTGCTCTCCGCCCATGGGAGAAAATCTCTCATCATCGCCAAGATCGCCTCTTCGCTCGGCTCGAAGTTGCCATCATTGTCGCCTAGGAACCGGTCGATTTGAGAGCCCAAGCCACGCGAACGCTCTGGTAGTAGGGCAATTCCGAAGTCGGCTGGCAGTTGGTAGGAAGCATCCCAAGTGAAGTTGACAGGTGAGCCTTCGACGGGAGCCTCAGTCATGTTGAGGGTGACACTGCCGCCCCATGCAGGAGTTCCAAAGCCACTCAAATTTTGGCTGATGAGTGAGGTGACATTCGCTTGCGCCGAGTCGTTGACGACGAGCGCTTCGCCAATTCGAATTCCATTTTCGACATTGTAGATTCTCCACTCGCCCGCGCCCACGCGAGGTAGGTTGTGAGAGAGTTCACTCGACCACGGCACCAATTCCCACCATCCGGATGGGTAATGTTCGATTTTGAGAAGGCCGCTGTCACTCGCGTTTCCCGGCCAACCGAAGAGTTGCAGAGAACCGTTGTTGGTCACTGTGAGATTCCCTTCGCCCGCCCATTCGCTGAGTGTCGAGCCCGCCCCTGATTCTGTTAGCAGCCATCCAGTCCCGTTGTTAGTTGTCGGCAGCGAGGCGATGCCCCCAATATCTGCTGTACCGGTGACCGGTTCAGTGTGGCCGTCGAGAGCAAGAGTTAGTGTGGCGCTCGCATCGGTTGTGACTTGTAGGGTGGAGTCGAGTGGGACGAGTGAAATCGTTGGATTTACCGTATCATCTGCTGTGAGATTGATTATTGCGTATGCCGATGCGTAGGCTGTCTGTGTCACATGAACTCGCATCGGTCCGGCAGGTAAGTCATCGATTACCAGCCGGCTTCCACTAACAACGGTTGGACCTGAAACTCGCAGGTCAGTCCAACCGTCGAAGAGAGAAACGGTGCTGCCTAGGACAGGTGCTCCCTGCTCATCAG
>CAUZUN010000220.1:0-2869 GCA_963583115.1 Candidatus Thalassarchaeaceae archaeon | reverse complement strand
AATATGGCAAAGAGGATGGTGTGACTGTCTACATCGAAAAGGATGGCACACAATGGAAGATGAATGATGCTGGTGGCTTTGAGAAGGCAGCCTGAATCGTCTAACCAAGTGCGCTCTTTTCCTTTGAAACTTGAGATTTAGCCGCTTACTTACCACTCGATGTTGGAGAGGCCAAGAGTGTTGGTTTTCAATATTGAAGTCCGGATTAGTTTAACATGGGTGGAAATTTTGTTTGGGCGGCGGAAACCGACGGTTTGTTGAAGGACTAGCCACCGCCGCCCTTCCAATAGGAGTGAGAGAATGCGCACTTGTTACCGCTTCCTGCCGACAGCAGATGATGTCGAAGTCCTCATCGAAGGGGAATCTGATTGGGTCGCGCAGTGGCGCACCAAACTCGGTCTTTCTGACATCGGTTGGCTCCAGAGGCTGGGCGCCGATGAAGGCGGTGATGACGAGGTTGTTGACAATTCATCTAGCAGCGCCGTCGCTTCCAAGCCTCTACCCGGGCCAACTCCTGACCCGAACAAGGTGGTCACTGTCAGAAGGACGATTGGTGACATGAATCTCGACGACGAGATGCAAAAACTCGGGATTTTGAAAACTGAGTCACCCACAGTGGAAATGCTGATCGAAATTCTTGACGAGTACGACGAAGCACCCCTCCCCCCGAGTAGTGGAATTACCACGGAACCCATCTTGGAAGGGTGGCTGAGGGAGGTTCTCCGATTGGCGGTACGAAGGTTCGGTGCGATGGGGCTGCCTGTCGATGTAATAATCCAAGCTTTGGAGGGGCGCCATGACCTCGACGAAGACTTGGTTGAGAAGTGGATAGAGCGCCAATATGAACTCGGAAAACTGGTCAAAGTCTACGGCGGTTCTCGGCTTGGTTATGGTCCCGCACCGATGTGGCTTGACGCAGCCTAACTTCCGATAATAGAATCTGAACTATTGCTTCTCGGACTTGAGAGTTGTCGAAATAGAGAATTGGGAAAGGTTTGTTTTTGTGCTGATTTCCGATGTAATTTCCAAGAATAGCGAAATGGTCGGCGGCTGGGATAAGTAACATCTATTCGTTGCACTGCGGGCCTTTTTTTGACGCCTCCCTCGCACACGCGCACAAAAGGGGTAATAAGACCACCCAAAGTCGGCGACCCGTATGTCGAGCCATGCCCAAGAATTGAATATGAACAAGGGCCGCATCAAAGCGCTATCGCTAGTCGTCTTGATGCTGCTATCAACCTCGTTGGCTGCAATGGATGTAGCAGCGAGCAACTCGAAACAATATCCGGTCGCCCGGAATCCTCATGATTTGGCGACAGGAGATTTTGATTGCGACGGAGATGATGATATCGTAACTGCGAGCGAGATGGGAAATTTCCTGTCCATTTTGTGGAACGATGGTGGAACCTATCAGGACCGAAGTGATATTTGGGTCTCAAATAATGTGTCCCGCAGAGCCGGATTCACTGACATCGCAGATGTTGGAAATGTTGAAACCGGTGATATTGATGGTGACGGAAACGATGACATCGTCTTCTACCAAGGTAACATTCGAGTTTACCAATCCACAGAAGTCATCCGTGGCAACCTAACGGTTCTGCTCAACGATGACTGTGCTGGAAGCTTCAGTGAAGACGCAGTCTACACGACGGGTGACATCGTTTGGAACTTTGAAGTCAAAGATGTGAACGATGACGGCGACGACGATATTGTAGTGCTCGAACTACAAGACATCGCTTCTGGAACTCAGCGTATCTTGACCTACCTCGGCGGCTCACAGCGAAATAACGCGGCGACAAACCACAAGATAACCACTCTTGATAACCTTGCGAACAAGGTCTACTCCGACATTCGGCTTGGCAATTTCGGCGAGGTTGTGACGGGTGGTCCAATCTCTTCAGATTGCGATGACATGGATGCTTTCCTCCAGTTCAGGCCTGGCTACAATCAAGCAACTGGATACAGCGATGGAGATTGGGACAATGTGTCAATCATCGAATTCGATTGCACTCTTAGCACCTATTCCGCATGGAATGACCCGAACAAGCAACACACCATCAAACTCAACTCAGTTGTTGGAAATTATGACATCGCTGACAGCGATGGGGACGGAAAAATCGACTTGATGGTAATCACCAACGGTTCTTCACTCGTAATCTCCGATTGCGCTGCTGCACCTTGCCCATCTCAATCAAACTGGGTGGTCAACCCGAATTCTCCTAGTATAGGGAACTTCCAAGGCGCTACTGTCGAAGCGCAGGATATCAACCAAGATGGCGACATCGACTTCGTTGTGCCTACCTTCGCTACACTCACCAGCCTACAAGGTGCATCAGGTAACACGGTTATCTCGTACACCTCAGATAACTTGGATGATATCAACACAGTACAAATTCTACTATCGGACGGAAACAATGGATACCATTCTCCACAGTCTATGCCTGTCGGCCGCCGACCAACAATGGTCCTTGTCGGCCAGTTTGCTGGTGGCCCCAGTAGTGCACTCGACCTCGCTGTTGGGAATCGCGACTACACCATCCGATACAACAACGGTGCTCTCCACCTCGACACCAAGGGATGCGCTTTTGACCCACTCAATCCTCAGTTGAATGGATTTGGTTGCGGAGTCCTAGACGCTATTTCGATTGTTCAGTTGGACAATGAAGATATTGGAATTACTGGAATGACAGTTTCTCCGGCGGCGTTTAATCCCGCCACAAGTCGAATGACTCTCGGTGAAGGAACTCGTGAAGTGAATGTCACGATCCAAAACACCGGACTCGATTCTATCAGTGGAAGCGTCGACATTGAAGTCGCAGTGAAGGAAATTACTGGCGGCACAGATACCGTCGTTTACGCGAATGACTAC
>CAUZUN010000219.1:0-2879 GCA_963583115.1 Candidatus Thalassarchaeaceae archaeon | reverse complement strand
ACCTGCTTGGATCATTTGGAGAATCGAGTACTCGGAACTAGAGAGATATCGTTCAGCGCGGTGGGTGAGAGGGACTTCGTAATCTGCACATTTGAAGCCGATGAGACTGGTCCGTTTGAGTTGTACATTGTGCCTACAGGCGGTACGGTTGCCACTTGGACTGCTTCTTGGACTATTTCTGCCACAGGTCAAGGCGAATTTGATTCGGACGACAACTCAGTGACTCAAGGTGCCATACTGTTCATCTTCGCGGCTATTCTCTTGATTGCAGTTCTTGGTGCAGCATTCGTTTTAACCCGCACTTCAGAAGATGAGGCGGAGCGGGAAACCTACGAATATTGTCCGTCGTGCGACGGTGAAATCGAAGGCGACGAGGAACTTTGTCCGCATTGTGAATTCGACCTTGCAGCAGGTCAATCGCAGTTCCACGACTGCACAAAATGCAATTCAAACATCCCCGACCTAATGGAACACTGCCCATACTGTGGCGAAGTCCAGAATATCTCGTCGTACTACGAGCGAAGGGAGCGCAAGGAGCGGGTCATTGAGGAGGTGGCTGAAGAGCAGGTGGATTGGAATGAGGTCGTGGCCGGTTCGGACAGTTTCGATGAAACTCTTGAGGAGTTGGGCTTCGACGCTGACCAGTACGAATCCGAATGGGATTCCAAGTTACAAGCCGCTGAGAAGGATATTGACCAGGCGGAAGAGTGGCGCGATGAGAATGAATTCGATGAAGATGATGAGGAATCAGGTGACCAAATAGCCGATACTCAACTACGCGCAACAGTCCGAGCTCACCGAGCAGACCTCGACGAACTTATCGGAGACAAGAAAGAGCGTCGTCACCTAACCGATGAGCAGGTTGATTTGACCGCCTCTGATGCTAATATTCGCTCAGATATCTATGAATTGACTGGCGAAGAAGGAGTGCTACCTGGTGAGCAGGTCAATGTTGACCACCTACCAGACCACAGCATCGTTGGAAACGAATTGAAGCGGACAGAAGATGTCGTAGACTTCTCGGTTGAAGATGAGGATAGTGGAAGTGAGGCTGGTGGCACAGCGGTCAGCGGTGACGAAACAGGCAGTAGAAGGCGCCGTGCACCTCGCCGCAAGAAGGACGAGTCCACAGAGTGAATTTGACGCATTCCTTGTGTTTTCCCGAAGCCAACTTGCGGCAACTGAATCTTGAAGCGGGGGCGCCTTTTCGCTGAACTGCCTGAGTGATGACGAGAGGGTGCCGATTTTCGTTGACGAACCCTATGAGTGCTGACAGGCGCACTACCTTGCTCGCTAGGTGGAACTTTTCGTCGTCTGGCTGCCCCCGACCGAAATGACTGCTGACCTGCGCTTGTGAGCGGGGCGTTGAAATGAGGGAGGGTAGTGAAGGGTGATGATGGGACAGGCCAAACCGCTGGTGCTGCTGGTGCTTCTGCTGATGCTTTCAACCAGTGTTTCAGGTTGCATCGGCTTGGTTGCGAGCCGCGAACTGATGGAATGGACTCGAGGTGTCCCAGAGACCGACGATAAGGTACAAGCATACGGATTCAATCACACATTCGAATCTACAAATTTGGATACAATATTCAATCCCCCACCCCAAGAAATTGAATTCGACTCAGAAGTCAAATCAATTCGTATCTATTTCAAAGTGGTAATGGATTTCAGTGAAATTGCCGGCGTTGACACAAACAATCTCACGAGCACAGTCCGCTATGTTCACACTCGACTTTGGGAGCCGGGTGCTGACAAGAATGTCGACGAGCCGTTTTGGCAGGAGAATGCGACCTCAGACCGTTATCCACCTCAGCAACGGTTCTACCCTCCATTTGAGGTTGGAACTTGGGAATTGGAAGTCGAAGCGCAAGGGTATGGCTTGACCACTCCAGTCGACCAGATTTCCTTCCATGACGAGTTTGAGGTGACGGTTTCGGTAGTGCGGCCGTGTATTCAATTCCCTGAAAGAGTCGACCCGGATGAGTGCATTCCGGTTTAGACCAGTGACTCGTGACATCGGTGTCTTCGCGAGCAGTTTCTGCACTTCCCCGGTCTCTCGTGGTTACGCGCTGCTCCACCTTCCACCATCAACCGCTGGATTTCAGAAATGTTCTCCATGAGGGTGTGCCTAGCGGCATCATCCCAATCGATTCGATGGAGGGCCTCCTTTCCGTAGCGCAGGATTCCATAGTCGGCAGGAGTGTTGGTCAATTCTGAAACCAATTTCAAGTATGCTAGAACTTGCAATCGATGGCTGAAATGAGGTTCAATCGGGATTTTTCCAGTCTTTTGTTCGACGGGAACAAATTTGTTTTCGATGATTAAAATCTGGTCGGGCCGGCCTCTGAGGCCGGTTTTCCCATCAGTCAAAAGGTCGGATTGAATCGAATCGTCGGAGTAGGCAAGAATGCCTCCTTCGTCTATGTCAACCAACTCCCGCTGTTCGTCTGCCGCCGTTGAGGCGAGCAGTCCTCGGTGAAGTCTCCAAGCGGCGACGAAAGTCCATGCAACCGTTGCGACCAGCAGCACGAATGTTGCTACTGAACGCTCGCGTGCTGCGTATAGCGCGAGTGAGTGGAGTGCGATGGTTAGACTTCCCAACAGTAACCAGAATTCCATTCGTCCACCCTTCAACCAACCGCCATCGCCAGCGACTTCAATCCCGATTTCAATTAATTCCTCATCCAAGAGGTCGAACTCAACCGGGTTGGGAGGCTGAGCCAGCCCGAATGGGGCACCTATCATGCGGCGCCAAGGGATGAACAGGAGTAGGATGGCGAGCAACAGCCAGGTCAGTGAAAGCAGCGCGAGATAGCGGGAGAGCCGTACCGTCCAATCCTCGTTGATCATTCCTTCACCTACGAAGAAGAAAGCTGCAGTGT
>CAUZUN010000218.1:0-2893 GCA_963583115.1 Candidatus Thalassarchaeaceae archaeon | reverse complement strand
CGACTGGCGCCGCGGTAGCCCAGCAACCCTTTGGGGGAGCCCGAGCATCTGGCACGAACGACAAGGCGGGAGGCCCACTGAACTTGTTGCGGTGGATAAGCCCGCGCAGCGTCAAGAGAACATTGGACATTCCTCAAGATTGGACATATCCCTACTTAGAAGAAGACTGAAGGTGATTGAATGATTGAAACGAATTTCGGCTATATTTTGCTATTGGGTACACTCGGGTTTTTCGGGTATATTGGATTTCAAGCGGTATCGGATAAAGAACTTGACAGCGACACATATCTAGCAGCGAGAGGAACTCAAAGTTGGCAGGTAATCGGGCTCAGCCTGTTCGCCTCCGGAATGGGGATTTGGATTCTGTTCGGCCCCTCGGAAGTTGGCTACTACGGTGGCTTCTGGGATGTTGTAGGATACGCCCTCTCCGCCTCCACACCCTTCCTACTACTCGCCTATGTTGGGCCCATGATTCGGGATAAGTTACCCGACGGAGTGACTCTTGCAGACTATGTGCGAAGCAGAATCGGTCGAGAAATGCAACTCTATGTTGGCATCATCTCTGTCGTTTACATGTTCACTTTTCTGTTTGCTGAATTCACTGCGATTGGAAAGGCGATGGTGATTCTCACCGGAATGAATCCGCTCATACCGATGGTTGCTGTGGCCGGGGTTACCGCAGCCTACACCGCGTATGGCGGCTTGCCCGCTTCGATTCGAACCGACCGCTGGCAGGCGTGGATTGTTCTCTGGCTCATCATCGCTCTTCTTCTCATTCTGTTCGCAGCAGATATTGGCAGTCTCATCGCTGATGCAAAAGCGTACAATCCAGAAGATGCATGGAGTATTGGTAGCATGTCATACATGGACTCATTTGCCTCCGGGCTTGCTCTTGTTATTGCGATTACAGCCGCTGAAATGTTTTCACAAGGTAATTGGCAACGCGCATATGCCTCCAAAGACAATGAGGCTCTGAAGAAAGGGGCTTTGCTAGCAGCAGGTCTAGTGCTTCCCCTCGTTCTAGTGATGGGCATTTTGGGAACCGTTGCTGCTGGGCAGGGTGCGTTAGCTGACCCCTCGGCGGCGTTCTTCTCGCTGATTGTAGGTGCTAGCCCACTTCTACTCGCCGCATTTGTGGTGCTTGGAGTGGCGCTAGTCTGTTCAAGCGCAGATACTCTGCAAAATGCAGTTGTTGCCTCGATTACTCGAGATATCGCTGACGGCAAAATGAAGTTGAGCCACGCTCGAATCGCAACAATCGCATTGATTCCGGTCGCACTCTATCTAGCAACAGGACCAACGATTGGCCCGCTGACTTTCGATGCTCTTGGAGTCTTCGAAATATTCCTTTTCGCAGATTTGTTGGCGACCGCTACGGTTCTGCCAGTTCTACTAACCCTGTGGGATAGAGTGAACTCCAAAGCATCCCTTGCAGGGGCTATCTGCGGGCTTCTCTCTGTGATTGCTTATGGCGCATTCACTGCCGACATCTCAACCGGACTGGGCTATATCGTCTCGCCCACAAACGAATGGGGGCTCGCTAATCTCCATGTCTTCCTCGCTGCACTTATCGGCTCGGGAGCGGTTACAATCGGTGTTTCTCTTCTTCTCGATGAAAAACAAGAGTCCGCAACCGATGAGAGCGAATGATGACGCTATCTCGGTGACGACTACCCCACCTATCGATTGACCATTCCGCCAAAGGAACCAAAGCCTAGCAGGATAATAGACGGATTGAGAAAGCCATGGCTATCGGAAGTCCATCTGACGCTCTGCCCTATGTGAATGCAATTCGATTGTTGCTCGGGGGCTACGGAGCATACTCGCGAGAGAAGCGACGAGAAACCGATGTGGCTGTCCGTGAAGAGGTTGGGCGCGCTGCAACTCGAGTCCGAAATCATCTGAACAATGTTCACGATTCAGCATACCGAGATGATGATGCAAACCTTGTGGCCGCGTGCGCTCGCGCGATTGAGGAAGTCGATTCACTTCGAAACGATGTTGACAAGGCCGCAACTGGAGGAGAACATCCATTTTTCTCCGTGCAAAGAAGTGCCTCAAAGAAAATTATTAACAAGCTCATCAAACACGACCACGACACCCTTCAAATGGTGACAAAGGCAGTAAATTCCTCAAATGAAATGGAGAAGAGCCACGCAGAGGATAGCGAATGCTTGGAAGAGGTTCTTCGCTGCCAGCAACTAGTCTCAAGTTGTCGTGGACACTTCAGTGAGAGAAGCAAAGTTTTGAGAAAAATATGAGGTGAAAAAATGTCAAATTACCGATGGAGAACCCGCCCCGATGTACTAGCAACATTGACCGACACCGGCTCAATCAAGAGTTGGTCGAGCAAAAATGTCGTTTTGAAACCGAATGAAGCCGTAACCATCATTTCGAACGGAAAAATTCAGGATACACTTTCTGAAACCGTTCTGAAAAACTACACTGGTGGCTGGACTCGCTGGGTGGGTGCCAAGTTGGGGATGGGCAATGCCGACCACAAATTACTGTTCACGATGACCGGGCCATTCGACCTGATGTTCGTCGTCGACGGACAACTCAGTGACGGCAGCAAGGTGAAGGGAATTGCAAACCTTCGACTACAATTCAGCCGCGAAGACACCGCCAAACTGCTCAATGTGTTCGCCAATGGACCTCGCACAATCGACAGAGCGTATGTCATCGGAATGTACCAGAATGAGTTGAATGAACGAGTTCTACGCCCTCTAATGTCCAAGTTTTCCGACGGAATATCGATTCGGTCAGCCGATTTTCAGCAAGCGTTTGAAAGCGCCTGCCGAACCGAATTGAGAGCATCGCTCGGCCTCGCTGGAATCACGATGCTCAAGGCGTTCATCACCGTAAACGAGACCGATGTAGAACGGCTCGCATT
>CAUZUN010000217.1:0-2906 GCA_963583115.1 Candidatus Thalassarchaeaceae archaeon | reverse complement strand
CCGAGGTACCAGCGCCACCATCAGAACTGCAACCCAAATCCAAGGCTGGCTACCAACATCGAGGAATGCCAGCGGAGTCAACAGCAACATGTGTCCGACCGTCCCGTACAGCATCCAACTTCGCCGCTTCCCATGCGGTAAAGTCCGATATTTGTCTACAGGTTGAGCCCAGAGTGGGCGTAGGAAGAAAGGAATTTGGACGACCATGAACATTGCCACGGCGGTGTACTTCGTGAGCCCGAACTCACTCATCCCAAGCGTGCGCCCCCAATACCCCAGGAAGGCGAACGGCATCGAAAATCCGAGGTAGAAAAGAATGAACCACAAGTCCCTAAACTTTGAGTTCAATCCGATATCGATGCGGATTTTCTCCAAGTCTTTTCCACTCAAGAAAATTCCCATGCCAACAATCAGAATTGCAATCAACAGGATTGCAAACGAAACTAAACTGAATCCCCCCGCGCTGACTCCTTGCGCATCCAAGCCGTCCTCTGAGCCATTCACCGAGCCGTTGGGGTTCCAATCCCACCAAGCGTGCAGTGCAACGATGTCAAGACCGGTTTGCAAGCCCGATTCAACATTTGAGCGGCCCCCCGCAAGAGAGTTGATGGTCGCCACAGTATCGGATTGGCCATGTTTAGGAGTCTGTTCACAAGAGTCCCCTTCTTCGTGGATATTCTGGTGCATCCCCCGAATCCAAGTCGCTGTGTGCCCCGCCATGATGAAGTTGAAGTGGTCCGAATTTCCCTTCGTATCGTCAATTACACTAACCCACGGCTCAGGGTGTGAGAGGTTGTCATTGATGTTCTTCAGTCGGCTTTGAAACCACTCGGCGTCTGTCTGCATCTGCTCAGTGACTTCAAGACCCCTGTCCTCGTAATACGACCAATCATCAACCGGCGAAGTGAACTGATAGAGAGTCCAGTAATCCTCGTCACATCCTGATGCTAGACTCGCTGCCGGGGTTGGAACTGGCCAGTTGAGCGCAAACATATCGAGGTTGACATACGTGACATTGACGTCGTCTGGAATCTGCTCCTCAACGAAATGCAGACTTCCCTGTCCACCACCTTCGGCAGACCCCGAACCCTGCCACTCCTCGTAGTCCCACCAGCCCAACTTCCAGGTGTGGGTGGGAGTTCCGTTCCACTCCGAAAATGCTCTTGCTAATTCGAGAAGTGAGCCGCTCCCCGTGCCATCGTCGTATGCTCCGCTGCTGCTGCAACCGGCGTAGTCGATGCCGAGAAGTGGAGAGTAGCAAATGGCGTCGTGGTGCGCTCCCACCACCATCCAGTTGTTCTCAAGGGAGCCGTTGATAGTGACAACAATGTTCTCGCAGTTGTCGCATTCCTGAGTGGTGAAGGGCTGTCTTTCGACCTCATATCCCATCGCCTCAAGTTCCTCCGCAATCCAGTTACGGGCGTTCTCGTTGGCAGCCGAATCTATTCGCCGATAGCCAAATCCAGCCATCGACACCATGTTGTCGTACGCCGCTGAACCTTCTGGCCACGCCTCTGGAATTGGCTCCTCATTGTGGTCGCCAACAAATGGATCAAGACCGGATGCCGAAAAATCATCCGACTCGGCACCTCCTTCACCACCGCTCGCAGCGAGTGAACCCGATGCAAACACCGACATTGCGAACAGTGCAAAGAGTAGCATCGCCGAGCGCTTTCGCTGGAGCATCGGCTCGCGTACATGATGCGCCCGACTTGAGGCTTCGCCTCAACCAATGCAGGAAATCTACCGCCCCTGAGTTGAAAGCGAGCAAAGCGGAGTAAGCCAGATTTCAGCGACCTCTCCAACTCGATTCGCGTCAACCAGTGTTGAAATTAACTGCCGCAACTAAAAGCGAAGCCCGTACTTTGGTCGGCGGATGAAGTAGTTCGGCAGCACACTCATTACCGAAGAGAATGGCGAGCCGAATGATGGGTGAAGATTGGGTAGTCCCCGAGCAGAGGACGAAGCCAGTTCTCTCTGGTGAACAACTGCGAAATGAGGTCGAAAAGGCCCATATTGGTCGAGGCGAAGTAGCGGTTTGGTGGCTCACTCAAGCCTCTTGGCTGGTCAAGTTCCGAACGACGACGATTCTCATCGACCCGTGGTGGCGAGACCTTGAAGCGGGTGACAGATGGGGTAAATTATTAGGCGAATTTCCGCTAACTCCTGAAGAGCACCCGAAGGTCGATTTCATCTTCTGCACCCACTGGCACGACGACCACATCTGCCCTATCGCTTTACCTCGATTAGCAAAGGCGCAACCCCACGCGAAATTCATCGTACCTCTCCGTTCCCGCCAAATGCTTCTGGACCTTGGAATCCCACGCGGTAGAATCCACTCCATGCGCGGGAATGACTCGGGCCAACTCAAAAACGGACTCTCGTTCTTCGCAATCCCTGCCGCACACGAGGAACTCGACTCCGACCCTTCAAACGCTCACCTCTACCTTGGTTTTGTTCTGCGCTGTGATGGCGTCACAGTATTCCACATGGGTGACAGCAGACCATATCCCGGCTGGATTGGAAACATCAAGCGGGCCGCGACTATGTTGAATTTCGACGGCGACCAAAGCGCCGCAATTGACCTCGCCTTACTTTGCATAAACGGCAATGACAATCTGGCACATGATGAAGCGGTCGATGTTGCGCTTGCAATCGACGCCGGTGTCGTCATTCCTATGCATTATGGCATGGACCCCGGCAACACCGTCGACCCACAAATTTTCGCCGACGAGATGGAAGCGAGAGCACCAGATATCGCTTATGTTGTCCCAAAATCGGGAGAACTACTCCACATCAGTTGAGCGAGTCTATTGCAAATTCCAAGCCGACTGGAATCCCTACATCGACATATGATGCATCGATTGGTGCTGCTACCAACCTTCCCTTGCCAGCGAGCAAATCGA
>CAUZUN010000216.1:0-2914 GCA_963583115.1 Candidatus Thalassarchaeaceae archaeon | reverse complement strand
TCGGAGAAACCCGAAGTTGGGGGTGGCAGGCGAACCAATCGGGCACTTTCGAAGTTAGAGTTATGGTAACCGATACATCGGGGCTCTATACCTCAAACACCACAACTGTCGTGGTCAACAATATCGCACCGGTCGCTTCCGCGAGTGTGGAAGGGACTCCATTCGATTCTGACATTGTAATTCGACTCCCGGATTCGCCACACTGGACTGTCGATGGCTCTCAAACCACCGACACAGTAAACGACCTAGGAAGCCTTGATTATTTGTGGTACATTGATGGAGAGCCAAAGGCGATTGGCAGAGAACAAATCATCAGGAGGGATTGGATTGGTGACGAGCGGGTGGCCCATCTCTTGACGCTGAGAGTGACTGACGACGATGGCGATTCGGACTGGGTGGAGGTTTTCATCGGAATTGAGGGGACTCCTTCTGACCCGCTTTGGGTTGAACCCGCTTCACTCTCTGAGAATTTGGTCAATTCGGTTGGTGGGAATTTGAATATGCTGCTAATTTTCATGTTGATTCTAATTGGAATCGCCGCCCTCACAATGCGCCTAACCATAGGTGACAATATCTCAGACATCCCACGCTGGGTCCCGAAAGGGAAGAAAACTGATGTCGATGAGGCGTTCGACGAAGTTGATGAGGATGGTTCCAACGATGATGAAGATGATTTCAACAATGATGAAATAGACTGAATCTGATGAGTTTTCTAAGGTTCATTGGCATCAACACTGGAACAGTAGAACTCTTTGAGTTCGACTGAATTTTAAATAGGAAGCGTCGAGGAGGGCGCTCCATGTTCGACGGCCACGGTCTCGACCTCTCCAACGCGCCTTCGAAGATAGGTGAAGCGGAGATGCGGGCTCGGCAGGCTGAGATTTGCTCCAAACTTGAGAATGGCTCAGTTCTGTTGATTGTCAACAATCCTGAATCTGTTCGCTCTGCTGATGTCGAATATCCATACCGTTCAAACAGCAATATGCTCTATCTCGTCGGGTGGGAGGCGCCCGATGCAGTTGCCTGCTTCCATCAGGTGAATGGCGATTGGCAGACTAGACTCTATGTCCCCCCACGAGATGTTGAGAAGGAAACTTGGACGGGAATTAGGCCAGGCCTTGAAGGGGCTGAAGAGCACTATCCAATCGACAAGGCAATTTCAATCGATGATATAGAAGAAGACTTAGCAGCACTACTTACTGATTGCAAATCAGTTTACCATGTCAGGGGACTGTCTGATGGCGTCGATAAGATTCTTGATTCTGCTCTGCTTGAAGTTACAAGGGAGAGGCAACGCTCGGGGACTGGCCCACAGAACCTGTTGGACCCGCGGCCTTTGCTCGCCGAGATGCGCCTCATCAAATCTGATGGTGAAGTCTCGCAGATGCGGCACGCTGCAAGGGTTGCTGCTGCCGCTCACATCGAATCTATGCGCCACGCCCGTGGAAATTGTGGAGAGCATCAACTTCAGGCAGTAATCGAAGGATGCTTCAAGCACAATCGTTCTCAATGGTCGTACCCGAGCATTGTGGGTGGTGGCGACAATGCAACAATTCTCCACTACCACGAGAATGATTCGGAGATTGCTGACGGCGATTTAGTGCTGATAGATGCTGGCTGTGAAGTCAATGGCTATGCCAGCGACATCACACGCACCTGGCCTGTAAACGGCAAATTTAGTGACAACCAGAGGGCCATCTACCAAATCGTCCTGGACGCCGAAGAAGCGGCGATTGCTGAGTGCAAACCCGGAGTCCCTTACGACGCTCCTCACTTCGCAGCACGCAAGGTGATGGCGCAAGGTTTGCTCGACCTCGGAGTTCTTGAAGGACCTACACTAGAAGATGCGATGAGCGCTGAGCAACTCTCACTCTTTTTCATGCACAACACGAGTCACTGGCTCGGATTGGATGTTCACGATGTTGGAGTTTATCGCCCCGACGATGAGCCTCGACTACTTGAGGAAGGAATGGTACTCACCATAGAACCCGGTCTATATTTCGGGGCATGGAGGCCCGATATTGAAATTGATGAGAAATGGGCCGGCATTGGAATTCGCATCGAAGATGATGTATTGATCACAGCCGATGGATGCGATGTACTCACCAAGGATTGCCCAAAAACCGTTCAGGACCTTGAAGCAATAATCGGGACAGCCAGAGGAGTTTTGGAGTCTGCCAGTCAAGTTGTTGGTAAATAATTGAGTTGAAAAATCATGAGTTGGCAAGACATTTTGGCAGCCCAATCCGGGAAGTCACCGGCAAGGTTGACGGCGGAGGAGGCGGTCGAACTTTACGAGGAGGCAGACTTCAACGCGCTTCGGCAAGCGGCTTTGGATAGAAGGCGAAAACAAGTCCCGGGTGGCCATGTAACCTACATGATTGACCGCAATATCAACTACACAAATGTGTGCACAATCAACTGCCAGTTCTGTTCATTCTACCGTCCCCCTGGCCACGCCGAAACATATACCCAAACTTACGAAGAAATCAGTGCCAGAATTCGGGAATTAGAAGCGATTGAGGGTGTAAGGATTCTCATGCAGGGAGGGGTAAATCCTGAGTTGTCCTTTGAGTGGTACGAGGCGCTTCTTCACCATATCCGGGATAACCATCCGACCATCGACATCGACTGCTTCTCCCCTATCGAAATAGAGGGCATCGCCGATGTTACCGGACTTCCCACGCTAACGGTCCTTGAGCGGCTCAAAGAGGCCGGGATGCATGGCCTTCCGGGTGGTGGGGCAGAGATGCTGGTCGACGATGTAAGGCTCGGCATCTCGCCAAAGAAAGGTAGCGCAGATAATTGGCTGCGGGTGATGGCTGAGGCGCAGTCGCTCGGATTGACAACTTCTGCCACCAATGTGTTTGGATTTGGTGAGACTGAGGCTCATCGGGTTAGTCATATGGTGAGG
>CAUZUN010000215.1:0-2919 GCA_963583115.1 Candidatus Thalassarchaeaceae archaeon | reverse complement strand
CCCTTTTGGAACATAGAGGAAGGAGCCGCCGGACCAGACCGCGGTGTTGAGGGCGCTGAACTTGTTGTCTTGGTAGGGGATGATGCTGCAGAAGTATTTCTTGACGATTTCCGGATACTCTCTCAGCCCTGCATCCATGTCGAGGAAAATGACCCCCTGAGACTCTAGGTCTTCCCGGATGCTGTGGTAAATTGTTTCACTTTCGTACTGCGCGGTTACGCCACCGAGCCACTTCTGTTCTGCCTCGGGGATTCCGAGCCTGTCAAAAGTATTCTTGATGTCATCTGGAACATCGTCCCAATCTTCTTTGGTCCCATCTCCCGACCGCAGGAAGTAGCAGATTTTGTCAAAGTCGATTGTGTTGAGCAACTCTGTTGAGCCCCAAGTCGGCATCGGTCGCGCCATGAAGTGGTGATACGCCTTGACTCGGATATCAGTCATCCACTCTGGCTCGTTTTTGAGTGCCGAGATGTCGCGGACGACTTGTTCTGACAAGCCGGCGTCAAACCGGACAGTTGACTGTTCAGGGTCGTGCCAGCCGGCCTTGTAGTCGCCGACTGCCTCTCGTGCCTCGTTGCTCATGCGGAAGCCTCCTGTTCTAGCCACTCATAGCCTTTCTCTTCGAGTTCCATTGCTAGTTCGTAGCCGCTGGAGGCGACGATTTGCCCGTCGATGAGCACATGGACATAGTCTGGATTGACATGCTCCAAGATTCGTTGATAGTGGGTGATGATGAGGCAGGCGGCGTTGTCGACCGAGGCGTTGATTCCCTTGGCGACTGTTCGCATGGCGTCGATGTCGAGGCCGGAGTCAGTCTCGTCAAGGATGGCGATTCTTGGCTTGATGAGCATCAGTTGAAGAATCTCAAAACGCTTCTTTTCGCCGCCACTGAAACCGTCGTTGACATAGCGGCCGAGGAACTTCTTGTCCATGCCGAGCGCCTCCATAGCAGCGTTTAGTTCGGCGCGGAATTCGCGTGCAGAAGGCGCGTTCTCGCCGTGCAGCGCTTGAACCGACTTTCGAAGGAAATTTCCGACTTTCAAGCCGGGCACGGATTGTGGGTATTGGAACGAGAGGAAGACTCCTTTGCGGGCTCTCTCCCACGCTGCGAGTTCGAGTAGATTCTCACCGTCAAGGGTGACCGTGCCTTCGGTGATGTCGTAGTCAGGGTGGCCCATCAGGACATTTGCGAGAGTGGATTTACCACTGCCGTTTCGACCCATTAGGGCGTGAATTTCACCCTTTCGGAGAGTGAGGTCGATGCCTTTCAGTATTGGTTCGTCGCCGATTGCGACATGCAGATTGCGAATCTCAAGAACACCCTCTTCTCCCATGACTACACCTCTATGTTTCTGTGGGTCCGCGCCCACCTTATCAAGGCGTGTGCGTAGCACAGCATACCATTCCTGACTGAAAGGGAGTCCGTAGGACTCGTAATCAGCCACATCTGAAACACATTTGTGGGCAATGGCTCAAAGCACGCGACCGACTCGAAGGGCCGATGGTCGAGCAAAACGATTCCGACGGTTCCGTTGACGACCTCGCAGACCTATACCGCATTGAAGTGGCGGGAAGCATGTCTGGTGAGGCGAAGAATCGGATGGCGGAGGTGCTCGACCCGGCGGAGGAAGAGCGGTTGGCAGGGCTCTCATTGGTTGACCTCGTCGGGGCAAAAAACGACGAATTAGTCGGTGCGATATTGGCTCGATTGGGCGATGTTCGGGCGGCACTTTCCGGGCATGGCGGAGGTATCGTCGTAGACCGCACTGAGGTGGTGTCAAAATCCAATGGTGATGCGGCGGTTGAACTTCAGTTGAATCTCGACGGAGCGTGCATCGCTTGCGGGGCGGCGCCCGGGACACTGCAAGGCATCCAGAACGACCTATTGATGGATTCCGAGGTCGCTGCAGTCTTCTTCAGTTCCTCACTTCTCGACACCTTCGATGAACTGGGCCGTGAGTTCGTGCTCAAACATGGTGCCGTTACCTTTGTATGACCACGGAACTCGTACGCTTCTCGATTTGCTACATATTGATTACCTGCCGGATGAGCCAGGTCGAGAAAACTAGGCATTTCTAGTGGTGGGAAGGTTCACTTCTTAGGTTCCATTGGCTCATTCATGCCGTCTGCTGAGAGTCCATGGCACGCCGATTTGGAGGCGGCGCTCGCCGGGGCTGATTTCGGTCTGCCAGAGGGCTACGAATTGGCATGGCAGATGTTGCCGCCGTTTGACGACTGGATTATCTCAATCTCTGCACACGGTCACGCCGCCGCCGTCTTGGTGACTGCCCATCAAATGACACTCAGTGAACAATTGGTTGACTTGTTGGAGGAAAACGCCGCAGGTCGCCTAATCAAAATCCTTGCAGTTCCAAGTGGGAAAACGGTCTCGCCCGAGGTGGAATTGCGAATTGGGTCGGGCTCAATTCACCTGCTCCGTTACGGCGACAACTGATATGTTGGGAACTCCAGTCCGGCCTGATGGCCGAGGATGACGCCGCACAGGCTGCGATTGTCGCCGCGGCTGCTGAAACTTCGGAAGATGGGTTGACTCGCAAGGTCAAGGTCGAAGTCGTCCACAAACAGGAAGGGTGGGGAACTGCCGCTTGGACTGCGATTGGGATGTTCCTCATCGTCGCTGCCGTAGGCTCATGGTTCATGCTTTCTGGTGATGGTGATGGTAGCGGCGGAGACGGCCTCTTCGGCAGTGCTGGTAATTGCGGAGATGGGATTGACAACGACAATGATGGTCGAACCGACGCCCAAGATGGCGACTGCTACGATGAAGTCAACCCCGAATTCAAAGGATTCAATGCGGACCACAGTGAAGATGGTCACAACGATCCTCCGGGCGATGACAACTGAGTCGCCGGTGCCGGTAAAAAGGAGGCCCGTCACGGCTAACTCGCGAGATGTCGG
>CAUZUN010000214.1:0-2922 GCA_963583115.1 Candidatus Thalassarchaeaceae archaeon | reverse complement strand
CAGGTGATACTGATACCGCTGAGACCATGATTCATCTGGTACAGGCGTCGTTGATAGGCTCGATTCTAGGCAACTTGCTTCTCGTTTTGGGGCTCGCCTTCGTGTGGGGCGGACTTCACCACAAGGTGCAGAGCTTCAGCGGCGCTCAGGTCGGTGCAAATGGGTCATTGCTACTCCTCGCAGTCATCGCGCTAACCCTTCCTACCGCCTACGATTTCACTCACCCTTCCCCGGGTGATGGTATCGAAACTCTCTCCCACCTAACCGCCCTTGTGCTGTTGGTGTTGTACGGCTTATTCATGTTCTTTCAGTTTCGCACACATACGGAACTGTTCGCAACTGATGGAACTCATCACGATGAGGAGCCTTCGATGTCAAAGAAGGAAGCGATTGTGCTTCTTTTGGCCGCTACCGCCTTTGTGGCGTGGATGGCTGAAATTTTGGTGTTCTCAATAGAGGAGGCGGCGACCGAGTGGGGTCTTCCCCACCTTTTCATCGGTGTGATATTGGTGCCTCTGTTCGGTAATGCGGCTGAACACTTCACTGCTGTCAGTGTTGCAGCGAAGGACAAGATGGACCTCTCATTCTCGATTGCAGTCGGCTCAAGCACCCAGATTGCAGTGTTCGTCGCTCCGCTGATGGTCGTCATCGCATGGGCGGTCGGAGTGCCACTCACCTTTCAGTTCGGTCTCTTTGAGACGGTCGCAACCTTCCTCTCGGTCCTGATAGCGAATGCGATAGCTGCCGATGGCAAATCCAACTGGTTGGAAGGGGCGATGTTGCTCGGGACCTACATCATCCTAGGTTGCGCCTTCTTCCTATATTGAAAATCGTGCGCGTGGGTCGAGTAGGGTAAATCGGGTATTCTCATCCGCTGATGTCACCACAATCGGGCGGAGCGGTTCGTGGATTGCAGCGGATTGCTGGTTCTCCGGTCGGCCAGAGTGAGTAGGATACATTGTCGTCGTTGCCGGGAAAGTCCGTTGAGAGCATGTGAGCGCCGCTCTCGATGGCGAGTTGTTGCCGGGTGTAGTTTCCTTCCTCGGCCTCGACGGTCCCCGAATCCGGTCTGGTTCTCACGATGAAACCGGCATCGACCGCAGCGGTCAGCACCTCAAACTTCGATTCTGGTTGAGTCCAAGATATGAGTGCGGCAGCAGGATTATCCTCATCGACAATGGCGAACATCGTCGCATTGATGAGACCGGGATGCCGCTCAATGTAGGCATCTCTGATTCCCGTCTTGTCGAGCAGCGCGAAGGCCGCCTTGCCGCGCACCTCGTCCAACAGCGGCCAGCCATTTTCAACCACTGCTCTACGCAGCGTGGCCCGGTTATTTCTGACATCATCGGGCTCGACTCGGAGCTCACGCGGCCATACCGAGTCGATATCAGCCTCAATCACCTCAAACAGGTCAATTCCGTCGACAATCCATTCGAGGTCTTTCGGCTCGACCATTATCCAGAGAGGCACATGGGAAGGGTTTGAGATGGACCAGTTTCGCAATTCCTGAAGACAGTCCGTGAACACGAAGCAGGTGGTGGCCGAGTCGTACGGGTTGTGGTAGACCCGCAGGCCAAGCCCCGGAAGATACCAGACATCGAGTTCGAACTGACGGACCCCCAACTCCTCCGCCTGAGTCGAAAGCGGTGCGTGTGAGTAGTTGTAATCCGAGAGAAAATCGCTGCCAAGTGGCCGGAGATGATACGAGTTGTGTGTTCCCTTGAACTGAATCTCATTCATCCTCAGTTCGGGGGGTTCCTCCTCTACCTCTGCTGGTTCCGCGGAGTTCCAGAGGCATCCCGCCATTGAGGTGGCGATGAGCAGACCACAGAGCAGGAGGCTCGACAGGACTCGCCGCATGGGTGGGAAAGGCGAGTTCAACTTGAATCAACCGACTTGCTAAGGTTACCAATCCACCAGCCCCAGATGAGGAAACCGGCGGTCATTGCGACCATGTGCCCCATGGAAGTGAAGAGTGAGGTTCCGTGTAGAAAGTAATTCCATGACTCGAAGGTGACGGCGATTGCCGGAACTAACCACCGCCTCCTACTCTGGTGCGAGGAGGCTCCGATGATGCAGAACAGTCCACCCGAACCCCCCATCCAAGCGCGCGCCAGCCCCTCTGTAAGGACTGGATCTTCTGGCCAGATTTGAACAGCGACAACCATTCCAATTGAGACAAGTGTGGCGGCAATCGCTGTGCCAATGAAGAAGAGGATGAGGGTGCGAACCGCTCCCGCTCTTACCTCAAACGACTGGACTAGCCAAAAAAAGGTGCCAGTGATGAACAGGATGTGCTCAGAACTGTTGTGAAAGATCGGGCCGATGAGTAGCGAGGCGAAGAATCGAAGGGGTGCGCGGTAGAGGTCCTCTGGCCAGATTCCGCCTGTGCATGAGAGTCCACCACCAAGGTCGACGCAGTTGTCCAACGGCCCGACGCCATGGCCTAGCCAAATTCCCCAGATGATGACTAGATAGCCATATGCAAACTTCCGTGACATGAAGAGTTCTAACGGTCTCATGGGTCTTCCCTCGAGCGCGCACCAAGGCCACGACCAAGGTAGCCAAGGGAGTTTTTCCAGTTCCTTCATCCACCCACCTCTGTGTTCCTCGGTTTTCCTGTTCGTCCAACCAGTCAACCCTGTGGTGGATTGACGCCGTCGTAGTACTCTGAGACGGCCTCGTCGAGCTGAGTCGAGATGGCGGCTTCGTCGAGAGTTAATGTGCGGCCGTCGCGGCGGAGGCAGTCGCCGCCGACATAGACATCGAGGCACTCGGCGGCCGAATAGAGCAGGTTTGCAAGTAGGCGACGGTCACCAATGCCTCGCGGGCGCATGCGCACGTCGTCGAGCGACCATGCGACCCAATCGGTGGAGCCTTTGGTAGCAAGTTGCCAGGTTTCGGCTGGTGGCAGAAGAG
>CAUZUN010000213.1:0-2935 GCA_963583115.1 Candidatus Thalassarchaeaceae archaeon | reverse complement strand
TCAGCCACGCTCGACTGAACCCTTCGTCCTGAATCCTGGACTGAGCAGAGGGAGGGAAGGTTCAGGGCGCAAAGAATGCGCAGCATTCTGTTAGCGGCAAGTTCACTCGAAAAAGTGAGAACATTTTTGTTAGAGATTACCGATAACGAATTGGTTTACCCTATGTTATTTTTAGTCACAGTGGCTCTGTGTAAGTCATTACACTTGGTGGTGGAGTCGAGTTGGCTTGTTCAAATGCTGAATTTTGAATCATCTTTTTTCCACTGGTAGGGATAGTATCCCAACAGGTGGTCGGTGTGCCTCATCTTGACGATTGACAACTTTCTTTCGATGGCGTCACCGCTTCGCTCCATAGTCAAATGAACCACACCATCGGATAGATAGTCCTCGATGCCGAACTCACCATACTGATTCTTTGCCTCACCCATCATTTCACAGATAATCAAACCAGTCAATCCCATTCGGCGAATCGCCTCAAAGAAGCGGAAGACCTCATCACGAGGGTTCTCCATCTTGGTTAGCGTGAAGAAGGCGCCGAGGCTGTCGAAAACAACCACCTCAAACCCGATACTGTCGCGGTAGTTAGCCAGTTGTTTGATGAGTTGGCCCATCCAATCAACCGATTGTGACATTCCTTGAGCGTCGAGTTGAACGCGCAGGTCAGCGAGGTCGATGATTGCAATTCTGCTGCGCACGCGAGGGTCATCAACATCCATGCCCATTCCGGACATGTGGCTTGCAAGACTGTCTTTTCCCTGCTCAAGAGTAACATAGATTCCAGAGGTCTTTCCCTCCATAACGGCGTTGTAAAGCATCGAAAAACCGAGGCTCGACTTCATCGTTCCCGAGACTCCTGCCAAGAGCACGATATGGCCCTGAGGTATGCCTCCCTGCATCCTCTCGTCGAGGCCCATCACATAAGTTGGAATGCGCTCTTTATCACCAGTCACTGCTCAATCACCAGTAGGACGACAGCGGTCCGCATGATAAACGCGTTCCCCCTCGCGTTCCCGTGCATCCCCCCCTCAAGGTCCACCTCGCTTCTGCCTCCAGCCGCCGGGCGTCATGGCTTGCAGCGCATTTTGAAGCGAACTTTTCGGAGGAAAGCGTGGCGTTCAGCGCAGCGCCGCTGATGACCGAAGAGGAGCCGGCGGATTCGGGTATTTCGGTCAAGGCGCAGGTTGAGCAGACCTTGGTAGCGAAGGTCGAGGCTGCGAAGATGGAGTTCTCGGTGGCAGCGATGGCAGGCAGAGAGATTCCCGATTTGATTTTGGTTGCCGACACTCTCGTCGAAGACCCTGACGATTCTCAGCTCTCACTCGGGCAGCCGGGTGACAGGGCTGGGGCTGCGGTGATGTTGGTGCGCCTTTCAGGGCGGCGTCATTTAGTTTGGTCCGGGGTCGCTTTGCTGCGGTTCGATGAGACTGAATGGTTGGCGAATTCTTTTGTCGAGTTTGCGACAGTAGAAATCGATGAATTGACAGCAGTTGAATTGGCCGCCTTGCTAGACTCGAAGAGTTGGGAAGGCAAGGCGGGCGCCTACGACATCGCCGGCCAGATGGGCGCCCACGCGCGGGTGATAGCAGGCGACGAAGTCTGTGTCATCGGATTGGCGGAGGCGGCGATGCAATCTCTTGACGAAACTATCGGCGGGAAAGATTGACCGTCTCTCAACTTTGGAGGGTATACATGGAAGGGGGCGAGGATGTTGGCGGTGCGCAGTTGAAAGGCGACAGCGCGGCGATTTCAGTCTCTGGATTAGTCCGTGGATACGGCAAAACTCGAGTCCTCGAAGGGCTCAACATGCGAGTCGATTCAGGCTCAATTTACGGCCTCTTAGGGCCATCTGGATGCGGAAAAACCACACTTCTGAAGGTCTTGCTCGGGCGGCTGGTTCCGGCTGACGGAAGCCTCGCAGTACTCGGTTCACCACCCGGTTCACGGGGCTCAAGGGTGCCCGGAGGGGCGGTCGGATATTCACCACAGGAGTTAGCACTATACGAAGACCTCTCAATTCGCGAAACTTTCCTTTTTCATGGGCGGCTGCACGGTATGGATGGCGAGAAAATCCGTGCCCGAGAGAGTTGGCTCATAGAATTCCTCGACCTGCCTGAGCCGACTCGGCAAGTTGGGGAGATGTCGGGCGGTCAAAAGCGTCGGGTATCGCTGGCGGTCGCTCTGCTTCATGAGCCTGAATTGTTGCTTTTGGATGAGCCCACTGTTGGAGTAGACCCAGAACTTCGTGCGAGGGTTTGGGACCATCTGCAGTCGATTGCGAGCGAAGGTGTGACCATCATCATCACAACGCATTACATCGATGAGGCGGGAAAGGCTGACCGGGTCGGAATGATGCGGAACGGCGTACTGCTCGCTGAAGATTCACCGAAGGCGGTGATGGAATCACAATCAGCATCATCTCTTGAAGAGGCATTCCTCGCTCTATGTAGGCGGGATTCTACGGCGGTGGCAGTTTGAACGGCGGTCGGATTTTCGCAATAGCAGCGAGGAAGTTCGCCAGTTTGAGGCGAGACAAGCGGATGCTCGGATTCATCGTAATTATGCCCGCGATTCAGATACTTCTGTTCGGTATCGCTATCGGGCAGCCTCCGACAGGACTGGACTTTGCAGTCGTTGACAATGGCCCCGAAGGTATGGGTGAGGTTGTAATCGAAGAATTGGGAGCATCCGAATCAATCCTACTGCATACTGATTACAGCGATATTTCCGTTGCTGAATCTGAAATTGTCAGTGGGGGGTTGTGGGGTGCGTTACACATACATCCGAATGGAACTGCTGAGTTATTGTTGGATAATTCCAATCAACAGGTAACCCAGACGATTATCGTCGAAGTTCGCGACGCAATCACCGAAGCGATGCAGGCGCAGGGGGGCAGTTTACCGCTTGAAATCGCTGACCCGGTGTATGGTGACAAAGA
>CAUZUN010000212.1:0-2949 GCA_963583115.1 Candidatus Thalassarchaeaceae archaeon | reverse complement strand
TGCTGATGAGAAGGAGTATCTGCAAGAAATCATTGACGCTGGTGACTCCTTGAGGATGATGATTGACTCAGTCATCACATATTCGAACATTCTTTCGGGAACGGTCAGAATCGTTGCGGAGTGGCATGAAATTGACCAGATTGTTGAGAAAGCGGTTGAACCGGCACGCAAAATGTGTGACCGGAGAGGATTGGATTTCATACTCGATTTGGACAATGCGCCAGAGCGCATCCGTGTTGACGAGCTACGCTTGCAAGAGGTCCTCGAACAGTTGCTGGATAACGCCATGAAGTTCACAGAAATTGGTGAAGTCTGTCTTAGTGTGAAAACTGTTGAAGATTCGGTCGTCTTTGAGGTCAAAGATACCGGCCCGGGAATCTCGGCGGAGGCGGAGTTGAGGTTGTTTGAACCCTACTCCAAGACACTGGTCAAAGATGGTCAGTTGAGGCGGGGTGTCGGCCTTGGTCTGACCCTCGGGAAGGCGCTTGTCGAACTCATGCAAGGCAAGATAGATTACTACACGAAACTGGGGGTAGGTACAACATTCAGCGTCAGGTTGCCTATCATCTATGGAACGGATTTGGGCGACATTTAGGCTATATTTTTTCCTTTGGTTTGAGTGTCAAATCCAAGTCTTTACAAGAGTGTCGTCTGATGTAAAATAGCGTTTTGAACAATTTAAATTAGGCTGCCAAATCATCATCGAAGCGTAGGAATGGAAGTTGGTCGAAATCCTCCAACTTGCTCGAGTTCAAAGCGAAGTTGTGAGCCAAGGCTTGCTCGAGTGAAACCCAGTCCGGAGTCGTTCCGTCAATCCAGTCGTATCGGTGGCCGGGAATGAGTCGCCAAGTCGGAGGTAGGGCGCGCAGGACATTTCTAGCGTAGAGAACACTTTTCCATTGTGCGACATAGTCACCACCGGGTAGGTCGACTCGGCCAGAACGAGCGGTGAAAAGTAGGTCGCCGGCGTGGTAGATGCCGTGGCCGTGCAGGGTTACATGACCTGGCGCGTGGCCGGGGGAATGAATCACCTGAAGTGAAATTGCGCCGCATGTCCACTCGACCGCTGTGTCGGGGGAATGGGTCCATCTGTCGGTCAAGTTCACCTTCCGAAATACCACCTTCCCGAGCAGGGTGGGGGAAACCGATTCTTCGTGTCCCCAAACTTCGATTCCTGATATGGAATTCTGAATTTTCTTGACTCCAGTGGTGTGGTCTCTGTGGGTGTGGGTCAGCAGAATATGGCTGGGTTTCAGCCCCTCATCGTCGAGCGCGGAAAGCCAGCCTTTCGCATCGTATGGGTCGATGAGCACGACGACGCCGTTCGCTCTGTCAATGAAGGCGGTGTTCATGTTGGCGAACGGCCCCATTTGGGTTACCCAAACCTCAACCCCATCTTCACCGGCGGACTTGTCGAACTCTCCCTTTTTGAGCATGGTAGGTCCGGCGAGGCGTTCCTTCCGCATCAAAATGATGGCTTCGACAACAGAAGGGGGTCCCTTAAGTGGGAGGCAGTCTGTCGCCTCCTTAGGAGGCGGGGAAATGCAGAGTGGAAGATTCGGTAGTTCGCTGCTCATCACCTTCCTTGGAATTTTGATGTTGCTCGCTCCGTTCAGCGCTTTGGCTGGGGCTACTGGTAGCAGCGAATTGACACTCGTAGTGACTCTTAGCGACCTCGCCGAAGACGAGCAGTGGTACGATGATACCACTGATTTGACTATTCATATTTCAGTTCACAATCCTAGTGACGACACTGTGACACTCGAATACAATCCATCTTGTCCCGTTGAGATTTCGATGCTCGATTCAAACGATGCTGTACTCACATCTCTACGAGAACACAGAACCTGCTTCGTGCAGAGCCGAGCAATCGATGTTCTACCTCAACAGACCAGAACCCTAGATACATTCGACTGGGATTGGACAAACGGCGCTGACCAATTGGTTGGCAGCGACGACTTAACGCTGCAATTTGATTTTGACAACGGAGTCATGTTTGAGCAGACCACAATCCACTTCCAGCAAAGCGCGGTTACCATTCCCGACTTGGCTCTTGAGATGAATGTCCCGCCGCCGCCCGGTGGTAGAGAAGCCTACCAAGTTGGCGAGCAGCTCTACGCACACCTCTCACTACTGAACACAGGAGACCAAATTGTCGAAGTTTCCGTCGAAGAAGGTTGCAGAGTTTTAGTGGAGATTACTGGCCTCCAAGATTCCCTTTCACCCCAACTTACCGACCTCAATTGCGCCTCTGGCACGGTGATTCCGGCTGGCGGGAGTGCTCCGCTCGGCTGGCTAACCTGGGATTTCACAGACCAAGGATTAGCGGTTGAATCAGGTGAGTGGGAATTGGAAGCGTCACTTACCGGAGTCACTGGATTGACATCATCGGTGCAGACCATCTGGGAAAACAATGGGGTTGGGCTGACAACTCCACTCGACTTGGAACTCACGATAATTGGCGATTCTGGAGATGATGCTGTCATTGATGAGGCTGACACGGTGGAATTCCAAAGTCAACTAGTCAACAACGGCGATGAAATCGTAGAGTTGGAGTTCCAAAACGATTGTCTCGCTCTCATGCATGTCATCGCCGCAGATGGGATAATCGTCTACGACGATAGAATCTCTCGCAGTTGTGAAGAGGCTTACTCAGAAAGCAAAGTCGACCCTGCTCAATCGTTTACCGTCGATGAGAGAAGTTGGGACTTCACCGACTTCTATGGCTGTGAATTGGACGATGGCCCACACATTCTTCTACTCACCACACCGGAACATGGCAAGACTATCGAATGGCGATTTGACTACCAAGGTCTCGGTGACGGACCCGCCTGCCGAGCGGCGATGCAGGACATATCGGGGACACACTTCTCCGTTCAATCGATGCAAGTCCTCGATGGAGGCACCTCCGCTGAGCGAGTCTCATTTGAACTTAGATTCGATGCGATG
>CAUZUN010000211.1:0-2960 GCA_963583115.1 Candidatus Thalassarchaeaceae archaeon | reverse complement strand
TGAGTCGCTGCCCAACCGGCTGCGGGCTGCCTACCCTGACCAAGTTGCCAGACTTGAGAAAATTGCTGAGGGGTCCGGCGAGAGTGTGACCACCTATGTCATGACGCGCGCTTCTGTCGCGTTCGGACAATCGGTGGTGGTCGCAATCATCCTCTTCCTGTTCAATATTCCTGGATGGTTTCTGTGGGCGTGCATAGCCTTCCTCCTCGACTTCGTCCCCTACATCGGCGGGCTAATTGCCACCCTCCCCCCGATTATTCTGGGCTTCGTACTGTTCGAGCCTTCCACCCTCCTCCTGTTGGTGGGTCTGTTGGTTGCCAATCAGCAGACTTGGGGCGGCTTCATCGAGCCGCAACTTTCTGGAAAAAGACTCGACATTTCGCCGATTGCGCTGTTGTTGCTGGTCGCCTTTTGGGGTTGGCTGTGGGGGTTGATGGGAATGGTGCTCGGGGTGCCGCTTGGAGTCATCATGAAGTTGGCGCTTGAGAATGATGAGAGGACTAGACCGATTGCAATCATGCTCTCAAAGAATGCTGAAGGCATCGAAGAAGAATGAAAAAAAAACTGAACTAGTTCCCCGACCCTTCTATCATCTGTTTGTGGCAACAAGGTTCAGCAAATTCACCAAAATCTCTTTGCTGTGTAGCAATTCCTTCCGACCATGAGAGTGAGAGCCATACTGCTAGCCTTGCTCATGCTCGGCGCCATCCCCGCTCTCTCAAATATACTCGTTAGCCCGGCGGCCGCTGGACAAGTGAACCACTTCGGAAACAACGGATTCCCGACCTCGATGAACCTCACCTTCGCAGCACCGGGTTACGATGCCAACACGAATCTCACCCTTGGGGCCAGTGCGGTGGTCGGCTCGGCAGCGTTCGATGTGCAGGGGTGGCCGGATGCACTTGGCAACAGTCCCAGCACAATAGGAATCGATGTCGGTGACGACGGAGACTTGGAGTGGGCGTTCGGTGGGCCCGGAAACGGCTCTTTTGGTCATCTCGACGAATTCTCCAACGGATGGAACAGAGTTGGATACAACCTATCCGGCGGATACAACACGACATATTCCCTACGTCTTCCCATCGACGCCACGGTGACCTCGGCTACGGTCAACTTCTCCACCCTGAGTGAACTTGTACTCTCGGGCAGTGACATGCGGGATTCGTACATGCACCAACCAAATCCGTCATGGGGGAATAACACACACAGTAGTTGCAACTACGGAAACTCGACGAATAATCCGGTCGGAAAGACGGAATGGGCGAACTGGCACATCTACCGCGGGCTCTACTGGTTCAACCTCTCACAACTTCCAGCCGTCACGGTACTGGGCGCCAACCTCTCGTTCTGGGTCGATGATGTGGTGAACAACGCCAACACGGGCCAACCCGTGACCGTTCAGCACACCTACGAGTTGCGCCCGCTCCTCAAGGACTGGGTGGAGGGATTGGAGTACAATTTGCAGGTCACACAGGGCCCGGGCGTGACTTGGGACAACGCAATCGACAATGTCACCGGGACTGACTACGCGTGGGCGAGCGCGGGTGCCTCGGGTGCCTCCGATCGGGCTGCTGCGGTGGCCAGCGTGACTGACAGCCCGGCAAACCTTGAGCAGACATGGATTGACTTCAACTCGCAGACCCTAACCAATCTGGTGCAGGGTTGGGTCAACGGAAGCGTCAGCAATCAGGGGCTGCTGTTCATTGGAGACGAGAGCACCAGCAAACCGGACGGCTCGATGCTAAAGATCGTGTCACGCGACAACTCGACCCACGGACCTCGACTGGTCGTGGTGTTTGAGGGCAGTGATGACGTCACCGCCGGACTCGATGTCGGAAACGACGGGAACTGGGAGTGGAACCACGCGGGTAACCTCAGTAACGGCTCGACAACTCCAGACTTCTCAGCCACCCTCAACTCTCTGCTGGCAAATGCGACCCCTACCTTCACCGACAGCTGGGGCAACGAGTTCGTCGACCTCCCGCTGAATGTGAGTGGAAATGCGACCTTGATCATGGATGATATCGATGTGCGCTATGACTGGAGGCCGACTGTGGCCACCTCCCCGCATGGAGACCTTGTGACTGAACTCAACCAGCACCTATCGAACCTCACCCCAGATGCGACTGGCAATGTCAGCATAGTCATCAATGTCAGCAGCGGCAGTGCAGGTGTCGTAGAACTCTCGCAGTTGCTCATCATCCTTGGAGACCGTCCGCCCTCAATCGGCTCCATCACACTCCCTACGGAGACTCTGGTGCCAAACGGCGTCACCACTCTGTTCGGTCTTGAGGTGACCTCCTACCAAGGCCTTGCCAACCTCTCATGGGTGGCCCTCACTCCACAACTTCAGGATGTTGCCAATCGACCTGTGCTGCTCTACTCACTGCTCAACGCAAGCAGTTGGGTCAACGACCCAGGAGGCTATGTCGCAAACCTCTCCGGCCAGTGGCAGACGCTGAACTCCGACACCGGCCAGATAGAATGGAGCCTAGAGGTTAGTTGGGCTTGGCCTCCAGAGCAGGATGTCGTATGGCTGGCGCAGGCTGGGACCATCGACACCCTGCACTCGGAACGGCTCTCGAGCGCGACCACAGACCATGAGCGAAGGATGGAAATCGACTCATTCCACATCTATGACGAAACCTCACCAAGCGATGGCTCTCCCGAAGTGATGGAGAACGAGTGGGTGGCGGGCAATGACTCCCTACGAGTGAGTGGTGCGGTTCGCTTCCTCGACCTTCCCAGTCACCCTCTGCCCGGCGATGTGTTGGTGGAATTGGAGAATGTCAGCGGCAATGCTACCGTCGATGTAAACGGAGACTACTCAATCGACACAAATGCACCGAACGAGAACCGGTACGGCGGTTTCACCATCAGCGCTAGTATCGAAGGGCCCCTCGACGCCACCACTCTAGGAATTAGCGTGCTCACCTTCAGAATCGATGCGACCCGCCCTG
>CAUZUN010000210.1:0-2967 GCA_963583115.1 Candidatus Thalassarchaeaceae archaeon | reverse complement strand
ACCACCTGAACGACCGCTTCTCATGGGGAGCGACAATGAATCAAGTTGGCAACATACTCGCTAAAGACAATCGCTTCGAAAAGGTCGGGCATGTCCGAGACTTCTTTCGCGGTGGCAGATACACAGTCTGTGTGTGGGATCTTGCAAGTGATGCTCGCGGAGATTCAACGGCACAGGCATGAAGAACTACCTTCGCCTCCACATACATTGTAATGGGCGTACAAGAGTGGTTGACGCTGGCTCGCGGAGTCAATGTCGTGATGGGCGCAGTTACAGTTGGATTAGGAGCCCTGATCGTCGGAGGAGCGAGTCAATCTGGAAATGAACTGCCGATTGCACTCCACGCATTGAGCGTGGCTAGTTTCATGGCAGGATGGAATGCCCTCAACGACATCAAGGATATTGAAGTAGACAAAGTAAACAAACCAAACCGCCCACTAGTGTCGGGTGCAATCACAATAGATTCAGCGAAAAAGTTCAGCATCTCTATGATGACATTATCCGCAATTTGTCTTGGAATCATAGTTTGGCACGCTGAGAATTATGTCGGCGAAGCAGAATGGCTGGATTCAGCCGCAATTTGGCTTCTTGCGCTCTTTTTGATGGTCGCTTACGAATTCGATGGTTTGCCATCTAAAGTCTGTCTGAAGCGTCGAGGATTGCTCGGAAATCTCGCCGTTTCAGGATTGATTGCAGTCGTCATTGTTTTTGGAGCCGCATCGGTTGGTCACGGCACTGACATTCTCCCGTGGATTGTAGCAATATGCGCAATGATGATTGGAACCGCGCGAGAAGTCGTCAAAGATGTCGAAGACCTTGCAGGTGATACCGACCGAGAAACTCTACCGAAGAAAATTGGACCTGCCGCTGCACGCTCATGGGCATGGGTTCTCGCGCTGATAGGCTTCGTTGCGATGGCAATGCCATTCGGTCTTGACCTTCTACCGAAAGGACTCGTAGTCCTGATGTTGCCTGCAATGCTGACTCTACTCGCCACAAAACCACCACTCGCAAAAGGCGAAGACACAAAAGCATCCAAGTTACTGAAACGCTCTCTAATGTTAGGGCTGGTAGGATTTACTGCAACTGGAATTTATGCCAGCGGGTTGAGTTGAACGAAAAACTAGTCAACGAAATTGAACGGACCCAACTATAGACAACAGATGGTTGCCTAATATCTGCTGCCCGTAGGCACCCACATAATTCATTCGAGTTCCAAGAACTCAGCGTAAGTTTCCCACGCCTCTTTCGAAATTAAAAAGGCTAATATAGAAATTTGAGCCCACATTCGATTTTCTGCTTGCTCAAAGACAATCGAATTCTCACTGTCCATTACTTCATCAGTCACCTCATCACCTCTGTGGGCTGGAAGGCAGTGCATGAAGAGATAGTCATCATCGGCATTAGAGACGAGTTCGTCATTGATTTGGAAGCCATCAAAATCACCCAATTTGTCGCTTAGTCCCTCTTCACCCATCGAAACAAAAACATCTGTGTAGACTACATTCGCATCTGTAACTGCCTCAACCGGGTCATTCGTAGCAGTCAAAGTTGAACCGGAATTTTCTGCCAATTCTTGTGCCCGTGCCACAATTTCCCCGTCAGGTTCGTAGCCAACAGGAGTAGCCCAGGTAATGTCACTACCAACGATTGCAGCAGCCAACATCAAATCGTGAAGAACATTGTTTCCATCTCCGACATAGGCGATTTTCACAGCGCTTAAGTCGTCAAATTTCTCTTTGATAGTCATTAGGTCTGCTGCCGCTTGACAAGGGTGATGCTTGTCAGAAAGGGCGTTGATGACAGGAACAGTGGATTTGTCCGCGAGTTCCACAACATCGGCATGGCCGAAGCATCTGTAGGTTATCGCACCTAGATAACGGGAGAGAACTTGTGCGGTATCACCCACGGTCTCACTCTTTCCGAGCTGAATATCCCCCTTCAGAAGGGTGAGTGGGTGACCTCCTAATTTGTCAATCCCGACCTCAAAGGAGATTCTAGTACGAGTACTCGGCTTTTCGTAGATTGAACCTATTGCCAAGCCGTCCAACGGCTTGAAATCCGGGGCAATGTCTGAATCATGTTTGAAGGCAATTGCCCAGTTCAAAATGCTCTCAAAATCTTCTGCAACATCATCGATTGCGAGAAGGTGGGCCATTCAATCATTCCACCCGTCGACTTCGGGTCCAATGTCACTGGCGAATCCATCCTTTGAATCTGCCATTCCACCGAACAAGTTCTGTGCGAAAGAAAGGATGTCTGCCAATCCTTCTTCCTTTTCACTTGAAAGGGGAATTAGGCCTGGTTGAATCTGTGATTGTTGCATCATTCGTAATTGGCCGATTGCGAACTCAGTTCGCTGTCCACCGGCCTCCTCATAGAGTGCAGCCTCCAACGACTCCAATCGCTCACCCCACTCAAGAATACGCTCAAGGTCGTCTGGCTCGAGCAGGTCTGCCTTGGATAGGAAGTTGGCAGTTGGCAACCCTAGGCGGAAGTGCACAATGTTCGAGAGCAGCATTTGAGAGACGAATCCCGAAGCTGACTGAGATAGCATGGGGTCGAACAAGAAAATGAGTGCCGCTCGGTCTTGGCCAAGAACTTCGACGAAGTGACTTGATGCCTCTCGGAACGCAAACAACTCGACTTGGCCGGGTGTATCGATTATCAGAAGGTCACCGGACAGTCCATCCAATTCTGCTTGAATTTCATTCGCCTGCATCGCCACCAAATCGGCCGCAAGAATCTGTGCGCCGTTTGGACCGAGGTCGTATTCATCCATCACATCTGAAAGAGATACGATATCACGCACATCAAATTCAGGGTCGTAATGCACTCTTTCAGCACCGGGGTCAAGATTAATCGTCAATGCCTCTATCTCAAGAAACCGCGCCCATCTTTGGATTGCGGTCACTAATGTCGACTTTCCTGCGCCCGCTGTTCCTACGATGAAAAGCACCGGAGGAG
>CAUZUN010000209.1:0-2968 GCA_963583115.1 Candidatus Thalassarchaeaceae archaeon | reverse complement strand
CGTTTGAGATTCCAGCGGAGGGAATTTTAGTTACGGGAATCATGTTGCTCATCGTCAATTTTTGGGTGCACGCTAACTTCGAGGTTAGGCTTGGGCCGCTTGAATGGTTGGTAATTACACCGAGTTTTCATCGGGTTCACCATGTGACGGCCGAGGAGTTAGAAGGGCATAATTTCGGCAATATATTGTCGGTTTGGGACCACATCTTTGGGTCGGCGGTTTTCCCTAATGAGATTGAAAACAAGTTGGAGAAAGGGTTTGAAGTTCCAGCCGATGAAGTCGCTCGTCAACTGATTGGCGTCTGATTAGGGTTGTTTTGCTTGCTGAATCCCTCTCGATACGACTTCACAGATTGAGTGAAGATAGCCACTCAGTGAGCCGTTTCAAACCTTCGTCGATGGATTCTTCGTCACAAGCGTAGGATATCCGGATGAACCCTTCACCTTCGGGGAGAAGTCCACCTGGAATCAGTTGAACCCGCGCTTCATCGAGCGCTCTCGTAGCGAAGGTCCGAGAATCCATTCCGGTCCCAGTAATATCCACAAATCCGTAGAAGGCACCCTCTGGTTCGGCCATTTCCAACCCCGGAATTGCTTCAATCCCGGCCATCAACATGGCCCGTCTAGCAATATATGCCTCATTGAATCGAGCCACCTCATCACCTATTTCCGGCTCGAGTGCAGCGAGCCCCGCTTCCATCAGGAAGGTTGGAACATGACTGCAAGCATTCGCTTGCAACTTCCCCATCGCTTCAGCTACAGCAGGAGGGCCCCACACCACGCCGAGCCGCCAACCGGTCATCGCGAAGGATTTCGACCACCCGGTCACCACGATTGTCCGCTCGGCTCCACCGGGAAGACTTGCAGGAGAGATGTGGGCCCAGTCCGTCCAGTTCAGCCGTGCGTAGATTTCGTCGGAGACCAGCCACAGGTCATGGCGGGTTGCGAAGTCGAGAAGTTTCTCAATTTCCAGAGGTGTGTAGACCGCCCCGGTCGGGTTGTTCGGGGAGTTGATGAGCAATACACGTGTATTCTCAGTCACCGCTGCCTCAAGGGCTTCAAAATCGGGGTGGAAGGCGTTTGATTTTACCGGCACATGTACGGGTACTAGCCCGAGTAATCTGCATTGAATGTCGTACGAGGGCCATGCTGGCGCAAGGAGAAGAACTTCGTCGCCCGGGCTTGCAGTCACCATCATGGAGTAGAGAAGCGCCTGTTTTGCACCAGGTGTGATGATGACGGTTTCAGGCGTTGCAGGGATTCCATAACGGGTTGCTAGCAAGTTTGCAGAAGCGGTACACAACTCGAGTGAACCTTCGACGCGCGTGTACTTGGTTTGGCCCGAATTTAGGGCGTCTATTGCAGCATCGACGATGGGTCTAGGAGTGTCGAATCCCGGCTCACCCACAGTCCACCTAACCACACCTTCTGGGGCGGGTGCAAGAAATGGTTTGAAGCCGGCAGGCAGCGTTTTGAAACGGTCGGGAACTTCAGGCATCCGATTCACTCCAAGAGGGTTCCACTACTAAGGGGAGAGTGTTAGGGCATCCGGCCGGCTTGAAAGAACCTGCCGCTCATGGCGTTGCCTCCCAACAGCGCCCAATCTCGGACTACTGCAATGTCCTCCAAAGGATTACTCGCGTTGAAATAGTGGGCCTTTGTGCGACGGCTCACCGAAGCACAGGTAGCAAAGCCCGGTTACGCGATGGACTGCAAATCCATTTTACAGGGGTTCAAATCCCCTCCTGTGCTCTTTTACGAAAACTCGTCATTGAAAATGGGACGAAGTCTACCAAACGTAATTCATTCGCCCTCATCCCAGGCGACGGTTTCTTCGGTTGTCGCGGTCTTCGGTTTGAGGTCATCATCCGTCACTCTAACCACATTCATGCCAAGCGCAATAATTCCGTCTGTGGTCATCGGTTCTTCCTGTTGTTCTGGAGGTCCGTCGGTCCTTGTGAAGAGATGATATTCCCCCAAATTACCGATCTGTCCCTTCGCCTTCTTTCGGTCGCGGGTGAGCATCGTAATCGTCCGAACAACCCTCTCCCGAGCCAGTGCAAATTGAACTCTTAGCGAGAGGTTTGCCGAGGCGCTTCGGAAAAGGAAGAGTCTGCTCCACCGGCGCCGAGCGGGTTGAATCTCAAAGCCCGCTTTGGTCAGCGTTCGAGCGAGTGCGGCGGAGCGGGTGAAGGCGAAGACGAGTGGCGGCTCTTGTCTGTCGAGTGGTTGGCCCGAGACGATTGGGTCTTGTGCGGCGCGTGAAAGAGCGAGCCTGACCAATTCATGTGATAGCCCAATTCCTCGTTTTGGTGCATCGACTACCACCGAGCAGAGTTCCAACTGGCCACCACAGCGGCGCAATTCGCAGTATGCTGCGGGACTCTTTTCACCATAGAGAACAACCTTCGCGCATCTCTCAATATACTTTTTTTCTAGTTCGGAATTTCTCTTTGGGGGCCGAACATCGACCTCTTCGGCCAATACCCGCTGGAGCCAATCTTCGAGACTTTCTGACTCCATTATTTCACCATCCAATTTCATTTTTCCATTACTAATTCAATTGGATTGTTTGACTGGTAATCGCTTCCACATCGAGCGATGAGGGCCGATTCCTTCGACCAAATACTCATCGCCAAAGCAGACCCAATCTTGACTTTCGTAGAATTTAATGGCTCCGTTTCTCGCCTGCAAGAAACCGGTACATTCGCCCCACTGAGTGGCAGCACCATCCTCTATTGCAGACAAAACTTTCGCTGCATGCCCACACCTTTTGTGGCCTTCAACTGTTCCCATTTGGCGTACTTGAACCGCTGGGCGAATTGAGTTGAGTTTAGGTAACGCCCCACCCCTCTCATCGAGCCAACCTTGTTCGGAAAGTGGCTGAAAATCGGGGCAATGGGCGGCGTTTTCTTCTGTCGTGTCAGCACCGCCGCCACAAGAGTCAGAAGGAATCAGATGGATTCTAC
>CAUZUN010000208.1:0-2976 GCA_963583115.1 Candidatus Thalassarchaeaceae archaeon | reverse complement strand
CCTTGCCACCACGGGTGTCGTCCCAAACAACCTGAACGAAGTCATCTGCGTCGATTGCAATGTCGGGGTGTCCCTTGTGGCCAATGACCGGGGTTAGTAGAGTGTCATCGATTGCTGTGATTGCCTCTCTTGTTGCATAATCAATGTCGAGCATTGTGTAGTAAATTTGAGGTTGATTGTAGAACTTGCCAAGTTGTTCATACGCATCCTCCCATACAATGTGAACGCTGCCGACTGAATCTAGCCCGATTGCTGGCCAATCGCGGTCTTGATTTCGCTGGCTCACAGTGTAATCATCGACGATGCTGATGATCGAATCCTCCGCAGAGGAGCCATCTTGGTCGTCCAAATTAGGGTCGATAAGAGTGTAGAGAAGAGAGTGTTGTCCTGACTTGTCGACCCATGTAACATGGGCTCGACCTTCATCATCGACAGCAATGTCTGGATGCCAAGCGCGATGAGCACCTGGGTTTGAAATCTGAGTGGCATCAATCAAAGTCTGGGCTCGTGGATTCAACATCGAGTAGAACAAATGCTGAGTATTTCGACTCCATACGACATGGATATTACCATCTGAATCAGAGGCTACTGCTGCCATCCTATCATTCACTTGTCCACCATCGACAATCTGTACCGCTTCGGTGATTACAACTTGTGCCGCTTCAGTAGTTGGTTGGTATGCTGCGACAGCGGTGCTGAAGACCATCAGCAATACCATCAACAAACTCATATTCGTTCGATTCATTTCATTCCACTCCGGCATTTCTGCCAACAGTCCCGAACGGGCTGAAAGCCCTACTTAACTGCGTTCCCTAACGGTCAATCGCTCAAGCCAGAGAATCGTCGCCTCAAAGCCACTCTGAGGGGTCGAATCCGGAGCCAAAAGTGCCACCCTCATCCGTGCTGACTACATTGTCGCCAGAAGGAGGTTGTTGCGCCCCTTCCTGTGCCTTCTGCCAATCATCCACTGGCCCCGGTCTTCCCACGCCCGGGCCGTATGAAAACTTGATTTCGTGAATCAGTGCCAACTTGGTCAACCATAGATGGCGGAGAGTCTGCATCAACTCGTTTTGACTCAAGCCATCGGTCCAAATCGGCTTGCTCAAGTTGAACGCCTGCAAAGGTCCGGGGGGCTCTTCGTTTGAGTTTCGAACATGCAGAACCCAATCTACCCCGCTGCGTGTGAGGTGGAGTCGTGTGTCATGTAACCACGAAGCCCACCCATCACCATCCTCAGTTGCACTGCTCGCCATCTCTTCCTGTTGACCTGCATCAACTTGGGTGACTGTTGAGACTACCACGAGGTTACGCATTTTTGGTGAGACGATGTTGAACACATGGCCGTGGGGGGTGGGTGGATACCGGACCATGAGGTGGAAGCGAGCGCGAGGGTCGGGGCGGTCTCGAACTTCGAGTCCCTCCGAAGTGAGCCAGTTGCGAACATTCGCCTCCATCTCGTCTGCCATGAGGAGTGCGTCGGGCGGGGCCCTATTTGAGCGCGTCGAGCGACGATGTTAGGTCATCTAACTGAGTTTGTAGGGGCTTCCAACCGGCGCTGCGGTGGGCTCGTAGTGTGCGCCAATCGCGGCGGACATCGATGAGGTAATAGAGGAATAATTCGCGGCAGAAGACGGTGCAAATGTCAGTGAACACCCAGATGATGACAAATGCGAGGAAGAGGTAGATTGGGTAGATTGCCAATGCTGCGGGCAAAATATCCGAGAAAACTGTCGCTGTAGTTGTGTCGTAGTGTAGCAGGGCTGCTGCAGAGGCGAGGTGGACCACCGGCCTGAATAACACCGTTCCGAGAGCTGTCGGCATCATGTGGAAGGTTGTCCGCTTGTCAACCGCTTCACCGTTGTAGCGCGCCATTCCCCACCCTACGAGCCATTGCAGACCGTTACCGAGCAAGGCGAAGGGCGCGAGGGCAAGAATGAGCGGAAAGAGTACTGTGACAAGCGCTGTTTTGGCGATGAATTGTGTTCGTGGAACCCGCTGAGTAGCGCGGCCATCAAGATTCATTTCATGCAATGTGGATGCTGCCTCACGGGCGCGGGATGTTAACTCGCAGGTGGATGCCAAATCCTCCTCACCACACGCCTCGGGGCCTTGCCAAACTCTTCCTGAAGAACCACGCAATCGGTCGCGGATGGAACGGGCCGCGAAAACCTCCTCCTGCCAAGTTGTACACGGCTCACCACTGGCTGTTACCTTCAGTTGGCCGAGCAGAAGCCAAGCGCGCCAAGTTTCGAGGTCCGGCGCGTCAGGAGCGAGGCTGCCCAGTTGGTCTCGAAGTTCATTTCGTACGGTGACGGTAGTTTCCTTATCGGGCTCAACCCACTCACCAGCCAATAGACGAGCGCCGTGGTCGGCATCTGGTAGTTCTGGGAGTTTCAAAGGCTGGGCGAACTCTACAGCAAGATCAGTGAACCAAGCGTGAGGGTCACGATAGGTGAGGCCGACCGGCAGGATGACCGGAGGCTCATTCCCTAGTTCTCGGGCGAGTGCTGCAGCATTGAGCGCCGAACGAATTGGGCCGGTGCGGAATCTGATAATGTGCCACTCGCTGTGAGAGTGACCTTCGGGCATCATCACCGAGGCGTGACCGTGAGCGAGTTTGGAGGCGACGGTGAGCATACTAGAACTGTTGACTCGCTTGGCCGTCTCGTCGTCGACATGCCCTCTTTGGCGCTCAGCTTGGCGCAACAATGGCTGAACTCCCAATCGCCGCCCCCACCAACCGATGATGGGTCCGGTCAGAACATCCTGCCTTCCGGCGAAGACGAACGGTTTGTCGATTGTGAGCACGATGGGCAGTGGGTCGATTAATCCGGCTGTATGCCAAGCGACCGCCAAAACTCCGGGGCCATCGTTTGGGTCATCACTGTGGTAATGGAGAATAGTTGATTTCAAAACATGGTATCTCCCATACAGTAACATCGCACGGATGAGTGGCCAAAATCCAGGAGTCGCCAG
>CAUZUN010000207.1:0-2983 GCA_963583115.1 Candidatus Thalassarchaeaceae archaeon | reverse complement strand
ATGTGGCCATGCACACCACCATGACGACCTCTATCTAGGTGCACCAAGTGGAAATCCACCGGGCTATGTGGGTCAAAATTTGATGACTTATTGGGCTGAAAAAGACCCTGTTCCCAATCATCGCGAGTTGCTCAAACAAATCGGGGTAGAGGAGGCTGCTCTCGCAGCGATGGAAGCCGAAGAGAAGACTTTCGTCGATGCCGGTCGGGCTGAAATGGAAGCGATGGATTGGCCGACCGGCGAATCTGTGACGGTTGGAATCACAAGTATCCACGACGCTGGGAGCCACGCTGACCAACTCGACCGGGTTCGAGGCGCCCCTCAAACTTCACCAGAATCCTCAGAATTGAGTATCCCAATAGGGGAGTTGGCTGTCGAGTTTTCTGCAGAGCGAAGTGCTTCGACATTCAGCCGAGCGATTCAGCAGGCAATGGTTGCAATCGCAGAGCGGTACGGACGCTCGGCACTATTCATGGGTGAAGACATGGAGATTGCAGGTGCTTTCGGAATGAATATTCCATTGAAAGTAGCAGGACACTCAGACCTCCTCCTCGATATGCCACTCTCTGAATCTATCATCATCAACTCCGCTACCGGCGCAGCCCTCGGGGGACTGCGCCCCATCGCTGAGATTCAATTCGGAGGATTTGCAGCACTCGCAATGAATCCGCTCATCAACAATGCCGCCCAACTTCGCTGGCGGTGGGGCGCTGAGGTGCCGCTCGTGGTGCGAATCCCATTAGGCGCAAAAACCCGTTCTGGCCCGTTCCATGCAAACATGATTGAATCTTGGTTTAGCAACGACCCCGGCCTAATCATCTGCTTCCCTTCAACTCCACAAGACGCCTACGACCTGTTGATTGAAGCCGCTTCTTTGAACGACCCGGTTATCTTCCTCGAACACCTTGGGATGTACGGTCTCAGAGGGGGCAAGACTGGGTGGGGTGACAACATTAGTCAAGAACTTGACAAGGAGTCTGTGTTAACTCACTTGCAAGACGGAGAGGGCACATTCAAGATTGGCAAGGCCCAAATCATGCGCAGCGGAAGAGATGCAACCATCGTCACTTGGGGCGCAATGGTCCATGTCGCTCTGAAGGCGGCCGCAGTCATGGCGGCGAAGGGAATAGAGGTAGAAGTAGTCGATTTGAGGACAATTCTCCCCTTCGATGCAGCTACCTGCGTCGAATCGGTAAAGCGAACCGGTCGCTACCTCATTCTGCAAGAGGCGCAGTTCACCGGAGGGCTCGGTCACACGATTTCAAGCCGAATCCAAGAGGAAGCGTTCTATTCTCTAGAAGCAGCACCAGTTGTAATCGGTGCACTGGATACACCTGTCCCATTCTCGCCTACGCTTGAAGACCACACGGTTCCAACTGCAGGGCTCGTAGTGGAACATCTCCTACAATTATGCGATTTGTGACCTTCGCTATGGGTAACTGTCATTTGGTAACGGTTTGAGCGACGGCCGGGTTTTACCGTGGGGGAGGACGAAGAGGTGAGCGCGCCCGAAGCCGTTGAACCGGTTCAAAGTGAGGTACTGCCCCACCCTGCAAGAGGAATTCTCAGCCTGTTTCTATGGAATCAAGTTCTGGTCATCGCATCACTATTCCTCGCCATGCTAGGAGTCCAGACAATCACTGCGGAACAGTCCAGTCTAGGCGGAATGGCAGTCAGCCTGTTCCTCCTTCTGCTAGCGATTGGTCTTCTGATTGCATCTGCTGACTTTTTCGTCGAAGGGGCGAAAGGGTTAGCCCGTCAAATTGGAATCGCTGAGGTGATAATTGGGTTGACAATCGTCTCACTGGGCACCTCTCTTCCTGAAATTTTAATCTCAGCACAAGCGGCGTGGGAGGCCTCTCAAAACCCATGTTTAGTGGGGGTGGCGGACTGTGCGACCGACTTTGCGTTAGGCAACATCTTCGGTTCTGTGCTAGTGCAAATCACCCTGATACTCGGCCTCGTTGTGGTAATTCGACCTCTCTCCATACGCCCTGCCTGGATTCACCGAGATGGCTTGATGATGTTCCTCGCTGTTATGCTGCTCTCCATGCTGATTCTCATTGATGGCGACTTAAACAGAATAGAAGGAGCTCTGCTCGTTCTGCTCTACGTGATGTATATCACTTACTTGATTCAACACCGTGAAGAGATTAGAAACGAAGAATTTGAAGTTCTTGAAGACATTCGAGCCGATTCTGGTGGTGGTCTTTCATGGACAACCGCGTCTTATTTCGTAATGTTGATGATCGGCCTTGGCTTAGCGATGTTCGCTTCGGCGAGAGTCATTGATTCGGCCGCAGGAATAGCAATTGAGATTGGTATCCCCTCAGCCGCGGTGGGAGCAACCCTTTCGGCGGTCGGAACCTCATTCCCTGAGTTGGCTGTGGCCCTGCTCGCTGCTCGGCGTAGCACCGGAGTCGCTATCGGGACTTTGATTGGCTCGAACATCACTGACCCAATGCTATCTGTCGGTCTTGCAGCGATGATTAACCCGATTGTAGTCTCAAACACAGACCTCTTCTACGGTTTGATAATCCCAGCAACTCTGTTTTGCACCGGACTTGCGCTTGTCTTCATGTGGACTGACTTCAAATTTAACAGACAAGAAGGTGTGATTCTCATCGGCTGCTATGCGGTATTCCTCTTCCTGCTCTACGGCTCCATCTAGCGAACTAGAAAAAACCGACATCGAACCCGCTATCTGGCTGTGCTTCTCGACGCTCGCATCTCAATTTTAGCAGTTGGAGTCGATGCGAGCGCCTAGCCCACTGATTGATAATGCTGGGTCTCGCGCTTCCCTCGCTTCGCTCAGTCCAGCGCTCAGGTCCAGCCGCTATCTGGCTGTGCCTCCCAACGCCGACGACGCTAAGACCGCGCCACCTGTCGCTCACCTCATGGTCGACTTCGCCCTCTCGGAAGAGCAGGAGATGCTGCGCGATTTGGCTCATGAATTCGCCGAGTCTGAACTGCGACCAAACGC
>CAUZUN010000206.1:0-2997 GCA_963583115.1 Candidatus Thalassarchaeaceae archaeon | reverse complement strand
CGATTTGACGCAGCACCGATTGACTGCGTTTGTCCGTCATGCAGCGACGAGCAACCTCGCATCAGCACCTTTCGGCGATGCGCTACACGATTCCAACGCGACACTCTCACCTCTCGATTGGAGTCGACAGGATGTCTCAGAGCGAGGCTTCTACGAAGGACTCGGAGAACTGATTGAGAAATACAAGCGACAAGTTTCGTGGGGAATCTTGCAGCAGGGTGTCACCGGTGATGAGAGACAAGCGCCAACAATTCAAGCGGGCACACCACAACTCGACTCATATGTTGAGGATGAGGGTGGACTGACTGGCCAAGGACCACCCAAAGTGGAGGTGATTGAGGCTGTTGAACCAGTCTACGAGGAGCCTGACGATGATGAAGAGGACAGAATAGCTAGGATGGATGCCTATCCAACTTCTGGCTCAAAGGGGATGGGAAGTGAGCCTACCTCCGACAATTCCGAGTTGATGACAGCAGCCAGCGCTCCCGATGAAGAGGTCGCTGATGAGAATGACACTGAGGCAGCGGACGGAGGAATGCTGAGAATCAGAATGCTTCAGGATTTGCCCGCACCAATAATAGATGCAGAGGGAAATGAACTCGAGTTGCTAACCGGTGATGTCGAGTTCTGTGACACTGAATTTGCAGGCGGGCTGATTGCGGCTGGGCTTGCTGAAGATGCTTCAATCTGAACTGACGCCATTGATAATTCAACTGTGTCGGTTAAGTCGCAAGACTGAGCGGCCGATAAAACCGGGCTCAAGTTACTGTTCGTAGGGTGATTTCGATGGTCACCGTGTCTGGGATGTCTAGGCCGTGAACGACCTTGGCAAGAACTGCCTCATCCTTGGCTGAGTTTATCTCCAACTCGATTAGCCGCTTGTGGATTCTCATTTCCCAGTGGTCCCAAGTCTCCGAGCCCTCTCCGTCCGGGCTCTTTCGGCACGGTACGACAAGGCGTCGGGTTGGTAGGGGGATTGGTCCGCGCATCTTGACACCAGTTTGGTCCGAGATGTGCTTGATTCCATTGCACAGTTCATCGACATGTGAATGATTCAGGCCTGTGACCTTGATTGCTGTGACGCTTGCCATTTTCGACCACCTACTTCATTTTCTCTAGGGATGGTTGAAAGCGATTAATCACTTTTTATCAATCTTCATGCAGACGCCTGCTGCTACGGTCTTACCCATATCGCGGATTGCGAATCGGGAAAGCTCAGGGAACTTGTCCATCTGCTCGATTGCCATAGGCTTGGTTGGCTGGAAGCGAACCAAACATGCGTCACCAGTAATCAAGAAGTCCGGGTTAGCGGTCTTCTCACCCTTGCTGGTCTTCTCTAGCAACTCTACGAAGCGAACAGCCACTTGTGCGGTATGTGCGTGGAACACGGGTGTGTATCCTGCGCCGATCGCCTTTGGGATGTCCATCAGTTGGATGTTTCCGACGAAGGTCTCGTCGTGTCGAACGAATGACGGCTCGTTGTCTGTGTAACCAGCAACATCGCCACGGCGGATGTCGGTTGCGGCAAGTCCGCGAACATTGAATCCTACATTGTCACCAGGCTCAGCCTTAGCGACTTCTGTGTGGTGCATCTCGATGCTCTTGACTTCTGCAGCCTTCTGGCTTGGGTTGAACATCACAGTCTTTCCAGCGTGTAGAATGCCGGTCTCAATCTTGCCGACCGGCACTGTGCCGATTCCGCTGATTTTGTAGACATCCTGAATCGGCAAGCGAAGAGGCTTGTCGACTGGCTTGGAAGGCATAGTTAGTGCATCAATCGCCTCAAACAGAGTTGGGCCACTGTACCAAGGACTGTTGTCGCTCTTGTTGAATATGTTATCTCCATTCAATGAACTGGCTGGAATAAAGGTGACATCTGCTGGGTTGAAGCCTGCCATCTTGAGCAGACCGCTGACCTCAGCGACTACCTCGTTGTAGCGGTCTTCGGACCAGCTGACACCAGAAATGTCCATCTTGTTGACATTGACGATTAACTGCTTAACACCAAGCACTCGAGCAAGGAAGGTGTGCTCCTTGGTCTGAGCATTGACACCGTCGTTTGCGGCTACGCAAAGAACTGCTGCGTCTGCCTGACTGGTTCCAGTGATCATGTTCTTGACGAAATCACGGTGACCGGGTGCGTCGATGACGGTCCAGTAGAAGTTAGGAGTGAAGAATTCCTTGTGAGCGACATCGATTGTGATACCACGCTCGCGCTCCTCCTTCAATCCGTCCATCACATATGCGAACCCGAAGCCCGCCTTTCCCCTCTCCTTCGCTTCCTTCTCAAAACCGTCGATGACGTGCTGTTCGATGTGTCCGCTGTCCAATAGAAGACGACCTACTGTGGTCGACTTCCCGTGGTCAACGTGACCGACGAAAACTACGTTCAGGTGTGGCTTACTCTTGTCTTCCCATTGTGAACCCATGGTTGTTCCTCTCCTTTGGAGCGACCCGCCGACAGCCGCCCCCTATTTGAACCACTCGCATGACGAACACATACGAAGGGCAGCCTAAATGGGGTACTGAGAGCCAATGAGCCAACTTTCAAACCTACTCAAATGGCATTTCCGAGGATTCCGAGCGCCTTAAAATCACTTGTAGACGAGTTCGATTCGCAACTCTCCAATCTCAGCGTTGTGCTGTTCATTGTTGGCCACAGTGATTTTCCAAGTCTCGCTGAGGCAGGTTCCAGAGGGTGTAGGGCCGCCCGAGCAGAAGTCACGGAAGTCACCGGTACTGGAGGTCATACTTACGCAGCGGTCGTCGTCACTGCAGTCAGAATCGCTTCGTGATTCATCGACTGTTTGGGTGGTATCTCGCACATCTTCGTCGGATTCGTTGTAGGTGTACAAGTCCATTCGATTGTCGAATTCACAGGGCGCCCCACAACCCGCACCCGGGTCCTTTTCCGGGTAGACGAGTCGGCTCTTCACTCGGTTTATCTTGTGACTATCATCGAGGTCATAGGTGAGTGGGAAGGTGAACTCCACCCTC
>CAUZUN010000205.1:0-3010 GCA_963583115.1 Candidatus Thalassarchaeaceae archaeon | reverse complement strand
AATGCAGGGGTGTAATCGCTTACTTCAAGAACCGCCGAGCATCGGTTCCGTTGCCTACGCGAGTGATTCACATGATGGGAATACAAGATTCGAACGCCCGTTGGAGGACTCTCCTCCAAGAGCAATTTCCCCAAGATGTCCAAGTTCTTGCAAGCGGTTGGCCGAATAATAGAGTGATGTCGGTCAAGTTCAGTGTAGTGCAGGCTTGGGACCCCGATTTTGCTAGGACTCTAATCGAATATCCTAAACCGATTTTGAGGGCGGGAACCGAAGCACTGAGAGCGATTTGCCGCGAGGGCGGTCATGAAATCGACCCGATGCTGAGAATTATCGAACTTCCAGTCGATTGTCAGCGTTCGTTGAGAGAAATCGGTTCTGAGGATATTGAACGGTTGGTCTCTTCAGAAGTCGTTGTAACCAAAGTGTCCGAACTGAAACCTCGCGTATACCACGCCGATTTTCGTTGTGCTATTTGCGCTCATGTTACTCCGATGGCACAACTCAACGAATTGGAACTAATGGAACCAGTTCTCTGTGACGATACCGATGGCGGATGTGGGCGCTCACCGGGTGGTAAGGATGGTACTCGATTTGAGTTGATTCAAGAGAACGCGGTTCTCATCGACAATCAATGGTTGGAAATTCAAGAGTTGCCAGAAAATGTGACCGGTGGGGCGCAACCCGCAAGAGCGACAGTTCTCGCTGAGGCTGACCTCGCCAACAAATTGTTGCCAGGTCAGCGTGTGACCGCCAATATCGTACCTTTCATTCGCACCGAAATGAAGCGCTCAGGAAAGACCCCGATGTTCAATATCTACCATTCACTCGTTTCCGCTGAACAGGAGAATACTCCATTCAACGAAATCGAAATTTCGGATGAGGATATGGATGAAATCGAGAGGATCAGCAAGCGGGAAGATCTTCTCGAATTACTGACGAACAGCATCGCCCCCTCAATTTTCGGCGCTGGAAAGTTGCAGATGGTCAAGCGCTCGCTGGTCTTGCAACTCTTCGGCGGTGTTTCGCGGAAATATTCAGACAGCACCCGCGCAAGAGGTGATATTCACATTCTACTGATGGGCGACCCCGGTGTTGCAAAGAGCCAACTCCTCACCTACATGAGCCAAATCAGCCCTCGTGGTCGCTACGCATCGGGTGGAGGTGTAACCGGGGCTGGTCTTACTGCAGCAGCGATTCGCGATTCATTCAACGATGGGCGCTTCGCTTTGGAAGCAGGAGTTCTAGTTCTCGCTGATACCGGATTGGCAGCAATCGACGAATTCGACAAGATGAGCACCGAGGACCGCTCAAGGATGCACGAAGCGATGGAACAACAACAGATTCACATCTCAAAGGGTGGGATAAATGCAATGCTGCGCACTCGTTGCTCTATTTTGGCTGCTGCAAACCCGAAAGGTGGGCGCTTCTCAACTCGCCATCAACAGTATGGCGACATTACCCCGATGTTCGAAGAGGTTGACCTTCCTCCCGCTCTTGTTTCCCGGTTCGACATCATTTGGCTGCTCCGTGATGACATCATCCAAGAGCAGGACCGTAGAATTGCGGAGCATATTCTCAGCAACCGAAGTGCTGGAATCAGCGAGTCACTCATCGAGGAAGGGCGTGAAGTCGACCCACGGCTAGTCGAGGTAGATGACATCTTCAAGAAAGGCTACAGTGGAGAAGACCAACTGACGATTCCTATGTTCCAGAAATATGTCGCTCACGCAAAACGGCAATTCCATCCGACAATCGATGATGAGGCGAAGCAGATGCTAATCGACTTCTATCTTCGTACCCGTGACGCGTTCGATGAGGAAGACAACAGCGTTCCAATCACAGCCCGTGCCCTCGAGGGGTTGGTTCGCATGGCAGAAGCCAGCGCTCGCCTCCGGCTCTCGGATGTGGCCATCAAAAGGGATGCTGAATTGGCATTGGCGATGTTTGGTAATTGGCGCTATGAATTGATGGGTGACGCGTTCGATGAGGGGTCAATCTTCACTGGCCGTTCCGCAAGACGGCGCTCTGCCGACCAAGTTCTGAAGGAGGTCATGTCCGAACTCGCCAAAGGCCGCAAGGATGTCGATATAGAAATCACAGACATCTACAACACAATGACACCGCTCAACTACACCGAAGACGAAATCGACCGAGCACTGCAACAAGGTTCGGTAGGAAATTGGCTCTATCAGCCAAAGATGGGCATTTGGCGCAGAGTCTGAGCAACCCAAGCCGCTGCCGCTAAGGAGTGACGGCCTCTCCGAGGCCGTGATGGGCGCACGCGAACCAGCCGGAGAAGTCGGGGATGCGAACGCTCTCGACCCGGAACAACTCGGCTTCATGTGTGGCCTTGAAATCCACCAACAACTAGCCACAGGAAAATTGCATTCTCGTCAACCCGGTGTCCTATACGACCACACAATCGATACGATTCCTGCCGATTGGAAGCGGGTTTCCCGCCGCCTTAGAGCAGCAGAAGGAGAGGCGGGAGAAGTCGATGTAGCGGCTCGCTTTGAGGCTCGCCGGAATCGTTCATTCGTTTATGTTCAATCACCAAACGCAGGACTCATCGAACTCGACGAGGCGCCGCCACTCGACCTCGATTCTGACGCCGTCGACATCTCACTCACCGTGGCAGCGATGATGCAGATGCACCCGGTCTCGATGATGCAATCGATGCGCAAAACAGTAGTCGACGGTTCCAACACGAGCGGCTTCCAGCGAACTACCTTGGTGGCTACCGGAGGAGCCGTCCAAACCGAAGATGGGCCGGTCGGAATAACGCTGCTTTGCCTTGAGGAGGATTCGGCACGGAAGTTGGACACTCAGCCTGGAAAACATGGTGAGCAGGTCATTTACACCTTGGACAGATTGGGCGTTCCACTGATTGAAATTGCTACCGACCCAGAGGTGCAGTCCCCCGAACACGCCAAACAAACGGCAATCGCGCTCGGTCAGATTTTGCGCGACACCCGCCGGGTGAAAAGAGGACTCGGAACGATTCGCCAGG
>CAUZUN010000204.1:0-3011 GCA_963583115.1 Candidatus Thalassarchaeaceae archaeon | reverse complement strand
CCTATGATTCAATTTGGAACAAAGGATTAGCTCACTCACACTAACTCTGTATGTGGTAGGGAGATGCACGGGTTCACCGTTGCAATCATGGGCTGTAGGGGCGAGCGAGACTCCGATGGCGGCGACTTTAGTCACCCTTCTCGGCACTGCGCAGGATGGTGGAGTTCCACAGCCGGGCTGCGAGAAATCGTGTTGCATGGATGAATATGGAGGCGTTACACGCAGCCGCAGCCCAGTCGCACTTGGCATCACTGACACCGACGGAGGTCGCCACTTGATTGAGGCGGGCCGAGAACTCTCCAGTCAACTTGTGATGTGGGCTTCTGTGGATGGCGGCCCGCTTGGAAGGCTCGACTCAGTCTGGTTGACGCACGGTCATTTGGGTCATGTCGATGGCCTCGGCTTGTTCGGCCGCGAAGCGATGGGGACCGAGCAGTTGCCGCTACACGCCTCGGAATCAATGGTTGAAGTCATGAAAAACAGCCCGATGCTAGCCCAACTTCTGAACGATGGCCACCTGCGCGCCAATAAATTCTCGAGCAATGAGAAAGTTGAGATTGGCGGCGAATTATCAATCACTCCTCTTCGGGTCCCACACCGCGACGAGCACAGCGACACACACGCCTTCCTCATCGAAGGTGCTGTCAAGAAATTGCTGTTCCTACCCGACCACGACTCCTGGCAGATGACTCTCGACATCCACCAAGCCGACGGCCCACTAGAGTGGTTCCGTTCGCTTTTCGTCGACATCGTTCTCATCGATGGGACTTTTTGGTCGGCCGACGAACTAGGCGGCAAAGCGGCCGACATAGGTCACCCGCCAGTCGAGGAAACCCTCTCCCTGCTCGGCGACCGCGGACACTCTGACCCGCGGGTCATTTTCATTCACCTCAATCACACCAATCCGCTGCATGACGAATCCTCTGTTGAGGCGGCCAGAGTTCGGTCGATGGGTTGGGAAATCGCTCGTCAACCGATGACTTTCGGCCTTTGACAACATTCTAGGAGTTTTGAGCATAAGGCTGCTTCACCGGCCTGCAAGTTGAATGAGATTCGAAAGCCAGCAAATCGAATCAAATTTGACAACCGACCATTTCGGCAAGATTTGACAGCCAGCAAATTGAACCAGATTTAACCAACGGCAAGTTGGATAAGAGCGACCACTTGGGAAGCCCGTGGAACTGCGAGGGGAGGTCAGCAGTGGGCTCGGGAGGGCGCACATTTTCATGGCGCAAACTCACTACCAAGAGCAATTCAAGCAGGTTCTCGGCGTCACCGCGTGGCCCGGCACACTCAACATTCAACTCGAAGGCGATTCTCTAGCAAATTACATCGCGCTACGCACCGAGGTTGGCGTCGTCGCGAAGGGTATTTCAGACGAAATCAATGAGGCAGCCACCCTTATCGATGTCTCCGGAATCGAGTCACACCGAATCAACGGTTTTGAGAGAGAAGGCCGCTCTTTTGGAGGCGCAACAGCGTTCCTGGCAACTTTGGCGTTAGAAAATTCCGAATCCGACTTAATCGTCCCATGTGCAATTTTGATTCCCGACTTGACTCGACATGTCGATGTCGTCGAAGTAATTGCAGCCGCCTTCCTTCGCGAACATTTTGACCTAGTCGACGGCGATGAAGTGATTCTCACCGCTTGAGTCGTAGTCACAGCACCACCGCTCCGACTTCAACGATGAATGCGAAGTGGAAAAAAACTTCACCGCTTGAATGCGTTAAGCCACCCTCTCAGCAGAAACAATTTCTGCTCAAAATCTGCTGTCGCCTGCCAAATCCTGTGCTCGCGGTCACCGGCGTTTTCGGGGGGAGGGGTCAATTTCTCGAAGGGGTCGACCTTAGGCATCGTGAACTTAACATCGGAGTGTTCGATATTCCAGAGAGTGAGCCAGTTTGGCGCAGCAACACCCTCCGGTTTTGGTGACCTGCCTTCCGCGAGTGCCGCCTCCAATTCGGCAACTTCCGTCATCCCTTTCATGACACTAACGATACTCCAAGCGATCCTTCTGACTTGGTTCCAGAGGAACGATTCACCGGCGATTTCAAATCCCACCAAGCGGCCGTCTATACGCCATGGTCTGCACCATTCAATTCCTCGAAAGGGGGTTCTGTCTGCATCCATTCGACAAAATCCGGTGAAATTGTGGTCGCCTTCAAAACAGGCTAATGCTCGCTCAAAAAGTTCCTCGTCGATTACCTCGGGCCACTCTCGTAGCGCCTCCAATCTATACCGGTAAATCCGCCGAACAGCCGGCCTACAATTCCACCCTACCTCGACCTCGCTCGCCGCCCAAACTACGATGTCGTTAATTCCGTCGTTCATGAAACGCAGAATCGCGTTCTCGCCTGCTTTCTCCCAAGTTGTCTTTGGAATTTCAAAAACGGCCACATTCATCTGGGCACTGACTCCAGCATCGGTTCTACTTGAGAAACGGATTTTCGCTTCACCTTCGATGATTTCACTGTTGACGAGTGCTATGAGGAGTTCGCGCTGAACTGTTCTGACTTTGGGTTGGATCTGACTACCGTGAAAAGCGTCGCCAATGTAACCGAATGCGATTGCGACGCCGACATTCTCCGCGGCCATTTCACCGGCCCCACTCTCACCGACATTCTCCTCAGCCATGTGCTCACCAACGCCGACATTCTCGGCGCCAATCTGCTCACCGACGCCCTCTTCGGCGACCATACGCCCACCTCGGGTTTCCCCTCAATCCTCGCTCAAGGAGGTGACTGCATCTTCTGCTGAGAAGCCGAGACCACCAACTGCCCATGTCAAAGCTTGCTTCAACCAAGGAGCAACCATTGGATTCTTTCTCTCGGGGTCAAGTCTCTCAATCGCCTCGACAATCAGTCGGCTGGCGTCGAATAGTGTATCTTCGACTGGAATATCTGCTAACTCACCCATCTTCTGAAGGCGCTGATACTCTTTGACCGCCATCGGGATTCGACCACAGTCTAAGCAAAAGTTAGCGAATGATGCCACATAGTTGAGGTTCTCC
>CAUZUN010000203.1:0-3029 GCA_963583115.1 Candidatus Thalassarchaeaceae archaeon | reverse complement strand
CCCTCACGGATGTACTCCGCTGGGATTCTAATTGTGTCCTCTCTTACCTCAAGTTTGTACATTTTTTTCCCTCCGTTCACTTCTCCTCAAGAAGTTCTCGCCGGGAAGGAAGGGCTCAATGCCCTCCCGTCCCTCATAAGCGAGCGCCTCCAGAGGAGAGGTTTCCAGTGGCCCGCCGACCTGCCTCCCCCATTTAAGGGCTGTGAATCTGAATTGGAGTTGGCTCTCACTGGCTCGGTATGAAAACCGACATTTGTTTTCCTACATGGAATCTACTAGCACAAGTGACCCCTAAGGGGGTCACGGTAGCGCAAAACCGACCTAACACAGTCACGCAGTGAGTGAAGGTTGAAGTAGCGGTCGAAGGGCATCGTATGTTGTGAATACACTCATGGTTGGCAAAAGCGGCCGTGCAAGCGCACGGTTGAGCCTCTTGTTGATGGCTCTCATGGTCCTCCAAAGTGTGACACTTCTCGCCTCACCAACGCCCCTTGATGACATCAAAACTCCACAATTCACTGGCGGCGATGACACCACTTGGTACGATGGCGGAATCGTTTGGCCTCAACTCGGAAGATATGGCAGTCGAAACGCGTCCGCACCAGACCACAGCACCAACGGCGGGCCAGGCTCCGGCTCAGTAGCAAATGTCACAACGCTCGCTACGATTGAAGAGCCCGAAGTCAATTGGCACCACTTCAGTACGAACGACTACGGCGCAGTTGGATTGGCGAGTGTAGTCGCCGATTTCTCCGGCAACATTGAAGTCACTGGAAACGCGGCAGAACGGTGCGGTCAAGACCGTCTGTTCACTGTGATGGTTTCAGAACGGGACTCGGGAGGCTCAGTTCATTCCTTCCTGAGCATTGTGGACGGAGGCTCGAGTAAGAAGGCGTGGGAGGCAGACCTTGGGGCGACCGATGAGGTGATGGCGGCACCCGTGATAGTGGATGCAGATGCTGATGGAACCCTCGAAATTCTTGTCGCATACGACGCTCAAGGCACTTTCAATACTGAACTATGGGGCCCTGAACTCAGTTGCAGCGAGGCTGGCTGGACTTACGGGGGAACTGACACAAATGACCCGCTGTGGAGTTACTCTGACCCGGATTTGGGGATCACAGTGCCCTCTCCGTACATCCTTGCCAACCACCAAGTTGGGTCACAAATCTTGCTGGCTGACCTCGACCTCGACGGCGATGCCGAAGCGGTTTTCTCTCTCGTGAAGGAGGCTGACGACCAAGTTGTGGTTCTCGCACTTCCGGTTGTGGGAGGTGGAACTCCGACTCCGCTCTGGCAAACTTCCCTCGATGATGGGGAGATTCCCTCCGATCCGGCGTGGGTAAAAATCGATGATACAAACTCGGCAGTTGTTTTGACTACAATCAATCCTGACGACGGAAATGTTTGGGTTTGGAGACTTGACGGAAACAATGGCGCTTCGCAGTGGAATGGCGTTTCCCTTGGCACTCCCGAAGGGAACACTGACTCGCCTCATATCCGGTTACCCGGGCCAGTGATTGCAGAGTTGGATGGGACTACTGGTGATGAGATGATTTTGACGATTCCAACGGATGTTGACGGGAGCGGTGCTGCTGATGGCGCTGAATTCATCGGGATGGAAATCAACGATGCGAGCGTGCTCTGGTCGTTTGAGGCGAGTAACGGCTTTGCCGATGCGCCGCCGGACCCGGTTGACACCGATGGCGATGGAATTGATGACCGCGTTTGTTGGGTGACTTGGTACCGAATCGATACCGATAGGAAGGGAGTTGCTGGCTGTCACGATGTCTCGGGTGTGGCCGGTCCTGTGGAGGAGTTTTCTCATACCCTCGACCGCAGTTCGGGAAATCCAAACGATGAGATCGCTGTTTCTCCACCCTTCCACCTCGACCTAGATGGACAGGGCGCCCCAGAACTGGTGGTTGCGTTTGGTCGCTCCCTCTGGGCTTGGGATGGTGACAGCGGCACTCAAGCAGGCATCAGCCTTGGTTGGGCCAATGAAATGGATTTGCCGCACCGTGCATGGGCTGCACCTGCGCTTGCGGACATTGATGGTGACGGAGCGATCGATATTCTCATCGGAGATACACTGGTATCGCGTGCTGCACCTGATGTCAGACCGTTTGCTGATGGGCGTGGAATCCAATTTACTCCAAGTCAGCCCGACCCTGATGAGAGTTTCACGATTACTGCATATGTCGAAAATGTCGGCACAATCAACACAGGTGAGGCGGTTGATGCTGTACTCTACTGGGATGGAGTCGAGGTGCATCGAGAGAGAATGGCAGCGATGGACCCGGTTGAACCCTCTCCAGCAGATGGAAACTGGGCCACATTCTCAATCGAAATGGATGCTCCGCTGGGTAATCACATTGCGAGGATTGTGATTGACCCTTACAACAATATCACGCAGGCGAGATATGACAACGACGAGCAGATTGTCGAGTTGACAATCGTCGAGCCATATGCTGTTTCCATCAGTATGCCCGCCGACCCAGTAAGAGTAGACCCGGGTGGACAGGAGGATGTTGCACTATCTGTCTCTTCTACCGGGCGATTGACCGGAATTTGGTCTATGTCGATTGACTCGTTGGGACTCCCTAACAACTGGACTATCCAGGACATCACATCGGGTGGCTCAAACTCCGTCACGATTGCAGATGAGCAACCTTGGACTGCTCAATTCCGAATCACTGCTCCACCAGAGGCTCTCGGCTCAGACAACGGCTTCGCGACGGTTACGATGACTCTCGATGATGATGCGAATGTGAGTTACTCTGCAATTCTTCCAATCGAAGCGAATCGCACTCGCGGACTCTCGGTTAGGGGGCCAGATGGCACCGCGACCTCTATTGGCCACGGAATACCAAACGGTTTTGCAAACTCTTGGATTCTTGTGGAAAATCTTGGCAATGCACAAGAGACGGCGACTGAAATCGCGTGGAACCCGACGTCATGGAGTAACAACCTGACATTACACGACTCCAACGGAGTGGTCAATGTCCTCACCCTTGGGCCGGGCGAAA
>CAUZUN010000202.1:0-3043 GCA_963583115.1 Candidatus Thalassarchaeaceae archaeon | reverse complement strand
GGGGATGTACACCATCGCTAGCAGCGAACACCCGACGACGAACAAACGGCCATCACTTTCCATTACTCACGCAACCATCGCTGCTCCGACTCCACCCGCGGTCACTCTTGAAACTCCGACAGACGGCTCGGTATCCATGTCGCCGAACTTCCTTCTCTCGGCCGACCTCACTCCGACCATGACTTGGTCCGGTCACTCCGGCTCGGGTGTTGAGTTGCAGGTCTCTCGCTCCGAAGACTTCCGTCAGGAGAATGACAGTGGCTGGCTTTGGGATTCTTGGACAGGTAGCGGATTCTCGCTAAGTGGTTCAAATGGAACCTACACGGTGCCCTCGGGCACCTCTCTAAACGAAGGCATGGTTGCCAACTGGCGAATGCGCTCTACCGACTCCGACCAACTGTCAGCGTGGGAGTATGGCCAATATCTAATTCCAGAACACAGCGTTACCGACAATGGCAACGGCAGTGCAGAGTTGGAGATGTATCGAGATTCACTCAACATGAGTCGAGGTACGGTCGAAGACGCTTGGCTCCGTTCCGCTAGTCCGACCACACCCGGCGGCAATCAGGAAAATATGTGGGTTGGCCATTCAAACAACACCTCTTGGGGAGAGATGAAAATTGCGTTCCGCGCTGACATCCCCGATACCGGTCTTCACACAAACGCAACAATTCTCAGCGCCTACATGCAATTACGACGAACCGACAGGCAGGGCGACCCATGGATCAGCATACATGAGTTGACAACCGACAATTGGAGCGAGTCAGATGCGACTTGGGACAACTACTCACTCAACCAGTCGTGGGCTTCGGGCAGCCTCATGAAGAACATCGGCAAGAGCCTCGATGTGCAGAACGGCAACAAGAGCGGACCTACTTTCAAGTTCGATGTTACCTACGCAGTGCAAGAATATGTGAGGGCAGGAAATGCGGGCGGTTACGGAGTAAGTCCGGGAATTTCTTTCCTCTTGTCAGGGCCGAGCAGTGGTAACGAGTGGGCTCGTTTCGGAGGCAGTGAAGATTCAGCATTCACCTATCGGCCGAAGATGATCATTACCTACGCATGGGGCGACGGGGTTGGACCGAGTGATACAGTGACGGTTCAATCTCCTTTGGATGGGCAGGGAGTTTGGAGTATAGTCAACAATAACAATCTCACCGCCGACTTAACGCCGGCTTTGAATTGGTCGACAACCGGCCACGCAACCGATGATGTGAGAATCGAATTCGCATCTAACGCCGAGTTCACGGAAGGTCCACTCTACCGGGTTGACAGCCGTGATTTGAATAGTGGAGTTGACACTGCTAACGGTACTTTCACCGTGCCAGCATCTTGGGGTGTTGACTACGGCGAGGACTACTACTGGCGAGTTCGATGGGTTGAGGATGACGACTGGGGTGACTACGACACCGCTCGAGGCTTCTTCGCCTCAACTGTCAATTCGACATGGGTTTCCAACAATACATGGGAGATTCGCCTTCGCCACAGCAACGCGTCTAACTCGATGGCCACTCCTTTCTGTGCTGACACCTACATCGACAGTCTTGGCCCCGGCGCGAGCAATAACGGCGGCGAACTTTCTATCACTAGTAGTCAATACTCTCTGGTAGGGTGTGATATTCGCAGTCATACATTACCGCCGGGTCTTGCCGTCATCGACGCTGAACTTCTGCTCGAAGCATCCTATGTTTCAGGTTCACTTTCAGCATCCGTTTACGAGATGATGAACCATCGTTGGGAAGAGAGTTCTGCCACTTGGGAGAATTACGACACCAACAACAACTGGACTGGGGTTGGAGCCTCTGGAAGCGATAGAGGACAATTACTGGACTCCACCACGATTGACACATTGACTTCGACAGCGAGTTGGAATGTCACAATCGCAGTTCAAAACTCGATGCGATGGAATGTTCCGGTCGACCTTCTGCTCACCGGCACAGGTAGCGGACAAGCGGTGATGTTCGACAGGGAGAATGCAGCAACTGCTGCTGATTATCCTGAACTTGTCATCAAATATTCACCCGGTTCCATGGAGGTTCCAAATCCGCCAAATCCGGTCGCACCAATCAACGGTGCATGGTCGGTAACAAGTGGGATGCTCATCGCTCCCGAAGCGCGGCCAACTCTCTCTTGGAATCACAGCGGGACAATCACTGCTAACGGCTGGCTGGTCGAATTAGACACCACTTCAACCTTCAATTCAAACAACTACCGAGTCGCTCGTTCGTGGGTTCAAATCAATGATTTCGATGTGACAAACATGACTTACACTCCTTCGAGTAACCTTTCCACCGGTGAGGTATGGTTCTGGCGCGCTCGCGGGTCTTCCCAAACTAACCAACTCGGAAACTGGTCGTCGACCGCTGACTTCGTGGTGCCGAACATTGAGAGCGGCTCACTCGACTCAGACAACTCATACATTGTGATTCGGCCCGGAGACGCTGTATCGACGCAGAACATTCCTAATGTTCCTGATACTTGGATCACGGCAGGAAGCAACCGAAATGACACCCACTCAGCTGCTAATAATCTCGTTGTTGGGTGTCAATCCAACGGTTGTCCGAAGGTATCGATGCTCTCTTTCCCTCTAAGCGAATTACCGCAGCCGGCGAATTCTAGAATTGTCGGGGCAGAATTGAGTTTGTGGGCTTACACTGTGAACACATCGTCTAGCGGAAAGTCACCTCGGGTTTCTGTTCATCACTCATTGAGAAATTGGAGTGATGCAGCGAATGGAGTCTCTTGGAATGGCGACATGAGCAACAACTCGACCACTAACTGGACTACGACTAGCGGTATTGGCGGAAATGATGTCGGACCTCTGGTTGACATCGGTGAGCCGACTTCATCGAGTTTCTTCAGGCTCAATGTTACCGAGATCGTTCACGCTGCACTCGCTGATGGCGATAGCCGCGTTAACATGAGCCTGCGCTCGGATACCAATCTATACGCCGAGGCGCTATTCTACTCCGCTGACTACACTTGGGCCACAAGCCGACCCGCTCTCAAAATTTGGTACCGAAATGGCACAGGAACCTCCTCT
>CAUZUN010000201.1:0-3073 GCA_963583115.1 Candidatus Thalassarchaeaceae archaeon | reverse complement strand
TTTTGCTCGGCAAGCCGCGCGACATGATGATGGCAGCGGAAACTCCTCCGGACATACGCGGCGTGAAGCGGCGTCCGGTCAAAATCGATGAGCAACTCAACGACAGTCAAATTGCTGCGGTGGAGGCGGCACTCGCTCAGAGGCTCACCTTGGTTCAAGGTCCTCCCGGGACCGGGAAGACCCACACCGCGGTTCGCATATTGAAGGGCTGGGCCGAAGAAGGAACTGGCCCTATTCTGGCATGTGCCGATAGCAATGTCGCGGTCGACAATCTGCTGGAGGGATTGTTGGCGTTAGGGGTCAGAGCGGTGCGTATCGGACAACCGGTGAAAGTGCGCTCGAATCTGCGAGAAGCGACGGTACGAGCGCGCATGGAAGCACATCCTCTACAGGAGGAAGTGCGAGAGCTGCTCGGACTTCAGGAGGATTTGCAGCGTAGACTTCCTTCACTGAAAGGCAAGGAGAGGGGGCTCGGCCATAGAGACCTGAAAAACGGGTGGAGGGATATTCGTGCCCTTGAGGATGAGATGATTGAGGATATCATTGACACTGCCCAGGTGGTCTGTGCGACCTGCATCGGCGTTGGCCACCCAATGCTCAACAAGAGGCGATTTCCAAATCTTCTCATCGACGAATCAACACAAGCGACTGAGCCGGCGACTTGGGTCCCAATCATGCGCGCTTGTCGCAGGTTAGTACTGGTGGGTGACCATAGACAGTTGCCTCCTACTGTGATTTCAAAGCGAGCCGAGGAAGATGGTCTCGGCCGAAGTCTGTTTGAGCGGCTCGTCGACCTCGGCATCGAGCCTCATCTGCTGACCACCCAATATCGGATGCATCCGACCATCGCCGAATTCCCCTCATCACGCTATTACGACAATCGGCTGGAAAACGGTGTTACGGCTGCACAGCGGCCTCCACCCGCCGGATTTCTGTGGCCTGATTGGGAGCGGCCTGTCGCCTTCATCCCAATTGATGGCGCCGAGGAACTTGCTGAAGATGGCACCTCCCGACTCAACATAGCCGAGGCAGGTTGGGTGGTCAAGGTCGTACAGGATTTGCTCGCACCGGGTGACCTTCAGCCGCAGGACATCGGAGTGGTGTCACCATACAATGGGCAAGTCCGCCTTCTATCCGACATGTTGCATGAAGCGGGCGGCCTCGACGAAGATGATGAAAGCGCAAAATTCCGCGGCCTTGAGGTAAGAAGCGTCGACGGTTATCAAGGCCGCGAAAAAGAGGTAATCGTTCTCTCAACAGTGCGAGCCAATGAAACTGGTGAAGTCGGATTTCTCAGAGACCATCGCAGGCTCAATGTCGCTATCACCCGCGCCAAGCGTGGCCTCATCGTCATCGGCTCGCCCAATACTCTCAGACATGACGGCGATTGGGAGGCGTGGCTCGACTGGGCGCGCGAGCAGAAACTTGAGGCGTGGCATGTTCTGCAAGGTAACTGAGAGGCACTCAAAAATGGCTGACCACGATTCACCGATTTCCCTTAACCCGGGCGCTGGAGGCACCTTGGCAAAGCAGGTGGTGCAGGGTGAGACGGGGCACTGGCCGGTACCGGAAGGGACGGTCTTGGGGAGTGCCTTTAGCCGCGCTGCTGCGTACATGTTGGACACCATGTTTGTCATGGGAATTCTGCTCATTGTCACCTCTCTTCTCGGCGGTCCGGGCGGAAACATCCTCCGCGCCTATGACCTAAACTTGCTACAATCGGGAGGGAAGGGGACGGTCCTCTTCTTTGTCGACTGGTTCCTCATTCTTGCTGGTAATTTCCTCTACCACAGGCACACTGGGCTCCGCATGTCCCGTTCACTCGGCCAAAGTTGGTTCGGGCTCGCGGTCGTGCGCGAAGATGGCAAGCAGTTGGAAAGTGCGGATTGGGACAGACGGGCTCTCCGAAAATTGGTCTATGTGCTGCCGCTGGTCGGGCCTCTCTTTTTTGGAATCAGGGACTTGCTCCGCATCCAGCAGAGGCATACTCATCAGAGTTCAATCGACTTGGCAGTCGCCTCAATCGTGGCTGAAGCAGATTCACTGCCTCCAGCGAGTCGGCAGCATATCCGCTGATTGATAGCGAAGTTCACTCAAAAAGTCTGTGTGACTCATGAGTTGTGGTTGACTCCTTCAAGACGGGCGAGCCTTCCGGAGTGCGCTTCAAGTATGGGGGGCTAGGGTGGCTTTTGCGAGGTGTCAGCGTGAGTGATGAAATGAGAGTGCAGAGCGGCAGCCTAGTAGTTCGTGTTCACTGCATCGAAGATGACATTGATGATTACGACCGAGATGCACTCCGAATTGTAGTCGAAGTGACCAATGAAGGGGTCGGCGATGCTGACAATCTCACCGCTAGCATGCGAACGATGGATGGTGGAAAAGTTCCAGCATTTGAGAGCACAACCTCCGTTGCAGCAGGCTTGAGAGAGGACTTCTCGTTCTTCGTTCCACTCGATTCGGGAGCGTGGCTGTTCAAACTCGAACACGATGGTGCGGACAGACGGTTGAAAGCCGAATTGGGACCATATTCCTGTGATGTCCGTATCGCTGAGACCGCTCGTAAACCTATTCGCCAAGATGGCAAAGGGAGTGCTGTTGGCGGTAGTGCGTTCGAGACCGCCTTTGGCGCTGCATTGACCGGCTTTGGCTCAGAACCTGAACCTGAACCAGTTGCTGCTGTTGCCGCTGTTGCAGACGAACCCGCAGACCCGATGGCAGCCGCTTTTGGAGTCGCTCCAATGCCGCCCTCAGCGGCGGCGTCCATCGCAGCCGCAGAGCCAGAACCGGTTGCCCCAGTGGCTGCACCACTCACAAGTTTCACTCCTCTAGCACCAGTAGCCGCACCGATATCCACTCCAGCACCAACGCCAGAACCTGCTGCACCGCTTGAGCCCATCTCACCCATTGCCCCTATCGCACCCATAGCGCCGCCGATTTCTGAGCCAGCCCCCGAACCGGTTGTTGAGGCTCCGACGCTTGAGGCTCCTCCCCTACTAGAAGCACCCACTATCGCACCACCTACTCCAACAGGCCCTCCACCGATGGCTCCGGGCGGACCACCTCCGATGGGAGG
>CAUZUN010000200.1:0-3074 GCA_963583115.1 Candidatus Thalassarchaeaceae archaeon | reverse complement strand
AGTGAACAATATGCTCATTCGTCCAACAGCCTCCAAGCGCCGGTATGGACATTAAATCGGTCACTTCGTAGGAAACCGATCAATGTGAGGCCGCTGGCACGCGCTGCGTCAACCGCCATCGTAGTAGGCGCGCCCAATCCTGCTACTGCTGGGATTCCAGCGTATGCAGCCTTCTGGATTAATTCGTAACCGATGCGACCCGATAACATCAGCATTTCATACTCGGTTGGAAGTGAACTTGTCAACAGACGAGAACCTACCAACTTGTCGAGCGCATTGTGACGGCCGACATCTTCCTTGAGAGCGGTGAGGTGCCCATCAGCATCGAACAGGGCGGCAGCATGGAGGCCACCAGTCCTTTGAAAGACCGGTTGAGAAGAGGATAACTGCTCGGGAAGTCGAGTTAGGAGTTTGGGGGAAAGCCACGCCTCACCTGAAAGAGCCAACCTGCTTGGAATCTCAAATTGGTCTAGTGTTTCTCGACCACAAAGCCCGCAGCCAGAAGAAATTGCGAATGGGCGGACAAATTGAGAAATGTCTTCAACACAATTTTCCACTAATTCAATTGAAACAGAATCATCTTCAAATGTGCATGAAAGAACATCTCGCATTGATTGAATTATACCCTCTGACAAAAGCCAGCCAAGTGCAAGTTCAACCTCGTCTCCGGGGGTTCTCAATGTTACCGCAAGTTGTCGGCTCTCACCCGCCATAGTTACTCCTATATTGAGGGCTTGTTCCTTTACAAGGGAATCCTTACTTACAATAAGTTCGCCTTCTTCCCACCGTTGGACTGGCATCTCGCTTGCGCCGTCCTCCGCCATGATAGCGCCACAATGCGACTATCCGATGAACGCTTCGCTATGATTTGGGAAAAAATGGGTTTCGAACTTCAATGTCCGGCCCGCCCATGAGCTCCATGGGTGCTACCTGCTCCCGAACCAAAATGATCCGAATACCCTCCAAATTGGAAAAGGGGAACATAGTTCCCAAATCAATTGGTTGAAAACAGTCGGGCGATTCGGAATATCTGTGACCGAGCATCAATTGGACCTCGCTGAGCGCCTTGTCGACTCAGGTCTCGACAGCAAAGAAGCGAGAGTCATTCTCACACTGTCAAACGGCTTTGCGCTGAAAGCGAGTGAAATCGGCTCAAAGGTTGGGATTACTCGAATGGATGCCTACAATACACTCCGGAGGCTGCAGGATTCCGGTTTGGTGATGGCTACGGTCGACAAACCGATGCGCTTCACAGGACTCTCAATCGAAGAGGTGTTCCAGCATCTCATTCACCGAGAAGAGCAGGAACTTCGCCGACTGAAGGCTCATCTCGATGAGTATGCTGAGGAGACACGCGGTGTTTCCTCAACCCACGCTAGACCAGAACAAAAAGAAGCGACATTCAGTGTAATCAAGGAGCGAAGCCACATTCATGCCGCCATGGAACGGCTGATTGAGGATGCTGAGAGTGATATTTGGCTGCTCCTCGGCCAGTGGGGGATTCTTCACCTCGTGAAAACTGGGGTACTCACTGCGGCAAATGATGCCGCACGGCGAGGCGTCACAGTCAGAGTTCTAGCGTCACTCGACAAAAAGACCTTGAAATTCTTTGGACAACTCCACGAATCTATCGAAGTTAGGCATAGCGATGCGGTCTCAATGCATGGCCTAACGGTCGATGGAGAGGTAGCAATCCAGAGTGTAGCCCTTGAGGGAAACCCGGTTGGCCGAGGCAAGGATGATGCAGCCCTCGTCATCGAAGCGCATGATTTCCTCACTGCACATACAGATTTGATTGCGTCGACTTGGAAAGGGGCAACCGCATTCTCCAGTGCGTCCTCAAGAGTTGAGGCGGGCGAAATTGTTGAACCGCTGAGAGTCAGCCTTGGTGAGGGCTCTTTCTACCGCCGACTGAAAGAGATGATTGCTACTGACATCGAGGACCAACACCCGAGTAATATCGGCTGGACAAATGCAGTCCTACGGCGCGGTGACACCTATCTCACACCTGAACCGAGCCTTCCAGCATTCGAAGTTCTTGGGATTGACACTAGTGAACTGATGAGGAATATTGGTCGTCGGATAGGCGAAGAAATCGCGATAGAATTGAGCGAAATTGAAGCGGATACTGACTTCTGGACCCAATTGGCAGTTGAATGGCAAGAGATGGGCATGGGGAAATTGGTCGTCAAAGGTGACCCCGTAGAAGTCGTACGAGTGGAAGATGCTGGCTCGTGTGGAAAGTCGCCACAATTTGGCGGGCCGTTCTGCCACCTCGATGAAGGAATCCTCGAGGGCATCATCCAAACTCGATTCGGAGTCCACGCTACTGCAGTCGAAAGGGAATGCACAGCCGCCGGCGAAGACTACTGCCACTTCGACATCGTGTTCAGCGAATCCAACGCATGAGTTAATGAATGGTCGAGAGGTAGGTGAAAACAATGGATTGTCCAGCAGATACAGGATTACTCGCGGCGGGTGTCGAGGAAGATGAGGAATTTGATGTTGTACCAGTCGACCTAATCATCACAGACATCGCACACCGGAAGTTGCAGGAGATTCTTAACTTTGAACCGGGTGATGTTGTTCTCACCGTCGCCATCCATCGAGGTGGTTGCTCTGGCTATCTCTACGACATGCAAATCATAGATAGACCCGAAGGGGATGGATTTCAGTTCGATGAAATTGATGGGATCCCAGTCGCAATTACAGACTACGACAGCAGTTTACTAAGAGGAATTGTTGTGAATTTCCAGGATTCTTTGATGGGTGGTGGATTCAAGATTGAGAATCCCAACGCTGACAAAGAGTGTAGTTGCGGCAAGTCATTCGGTTGAACAATAATCTCAAACTAGCGAAATTCGCTAGTTGTGACTCCATCATTCTTCTTCAGCAGGTTCGACTGGTTTACGCCTCTCTGGCTTCTTTGGCGGCAGAGTGACGACCCCTTCTTCGACCAGCGAAGGTAGTGCCATCAAATCCTCAAATCGAATTGTCGCTTCCAACGATTGTTGTGGGAACCGGTGGTCGTTGTCGAAAAATTCTCTCAACATGCAAATTAAGCGGAGGCTGAG
>CAUZUN010000199.1:0-3137 GCA_963583115.1 Candidatus Thalassarchaeaceae archaeon | reverse complement strand
GGTTGTCAGGGTCTTTCACTTGACGAGCCAATTGCTGTGGTCCGAGCATCTCGACTGCGTTTGAATCTCGCTCGCCGTACGCCTTTACTGGTGGAATGTCGATTTCGTAGTCCTTGTCAGCCTCAGCTTCAGTAAGACTCTCTTCAAAGCCCTCAATCAATCGGCCTTCTCCAACTGTGACACAAAGCGGCTCGTAAGTTCGACTCTCTTCGTGCTGGTCGTGCTTCTTCGCGGTCTCTTCTCGAGTGGTCTCGATGAGCTCCTCGTTCCCTGCATTGAACAGGTCATAGTCGACATACAAGATTGTTCCATCATCCATGATGCATCACACCGCCCCTATGGGGCGAGCCGGCGACCGACTCTCCCTTTATCAGTAAGACGGTGTTATTCAGCGGCTCTTTTCGGGGCACGGAAGGAGAGTGCGGCGTTGCTCAATCCGGCGAGCACGATGATTGACCAGCCGAGCCAGACGAGGTGGCTTCCGGGTAATTCGTAAACAGTCAATCGAACTCTGTCAAGCGAGTCTGGTCCGCCGAGCATTGATTCGTTACCTAACGCTTGAGTTTGAGACCAATCGAAAATGAAGATGATGTCGCCAGTCAGTCGGGTGGTTCTGTCAACTTCACTACGCGGGAACGCACCCCAACCATCGAAGCGCAACATGCCTGGCTCAACCACATCGACCAGTTCTCCGCCAGCAGCATCCCTCACCTCGATGTGCGCCCCGAGAAATCCGTCACCAACTCTGAACCGCTCATCGAATTCGGGAGTACCTTCACCCATCACCACCCATTCTGTGAAGGTCAACTCAAGACCTCCGTGAGTAACCGCCTGACCAAGCGGCAGAACCACCTGATGATCTGGAGAAGTTCTGTCAACAAGAGTCGTTGTCAACATGTGGCCGACTAACAAAACGAGAATACCAACATGGGCTGCGTGCGCAAGCGTACTCCTCGCTCCGGCAACAGACCATCGCTTACGAACCCGCAGACCACCCTTAACTGACAATCGCCCGATGGATGGAATCGCTACCAGCAGCATTGGCAACAGAAGCCATACCACCAATCCGCGGGTCACATATTCGCTGAGTTGGTCGTCAGCATCACCCGGCAATCCAAGGTTCAATCCAGCACCGAGCACCAGCCCAAGAACAAGGAGGAAGAGTAGCAGTGGAGGTACCCGGTCGGGTGAGACAGAGTCCTTCCAGCCGTAGGTGGCCATGGCGGCTGCGATAGCGAGAATCAGCGGCGCACCAAGTGTTTCGTGAGCGCCAAGAGAAGTGCCGTCAACGCTTGCCAACAAGAGCATCCAAGTCAAAATTAGGAATACTCCGCCGACCATCAAGGGTGTAAATCGAGCGATGCGAAGTTGTTTGCTGCGTACTAGTAATTCGCGGGCCGAATCGGCGAGTGATTTCTCTTCTTCGGCCTCCTTGACAAGTAGCGGCCAGAGGAACAACAGCAAGCCAAGGGCGGCGCTTTGAATATCGATGAGAAATGCGTACAGCGCACACAAGAGAGTACCGACTCCAAGGAAAGTCCAGACTGTGCCTTCGCCCCTGTCACTCGACTTCAAAAGCATGAGACACGCCACGATCAAGGCTACTGCTGGATCTTCGAAACGGAAAAACAGGATGAGCACCCCGACCATTGAAACCACCCTGCCTCGAGTGTCGAACACCTTGGCCAATCCTTCCTTCGGAGGAAATAAGAATGCGAAAAGCGGCAGAGAACAAAGAGCCACAAATGCCCACATCGGTGCCGACTCTACAGGGCTGACTTCGCCCTCAAATATGTCGACGAACAGATATCTGGTAAACGGAACGGCGAGAATGAATCCAAGCGATATCAGCGCCGAGATTCGCCACCGCTTCAAGTCGATTTCAGCGCCGCTAAGCCTGACCATCAGCCACGAAGCGAGAATGGCGAGCATAACCGTCAACATCACGACATAGGTTGTCACTTCGGTTCCAGCGATGTCAGCCCCTCTCAATTCAATCAGGCGAACCAACGCAGATTGTGGCCGCTCACTACTCATCCCATCGCCCACAAATGCGTGTACCGAAGCCCACACACCGTTGGCGCGGGTGACCATCGTTGCGTGAACCGCAAACCAACCCGGAAGGATTCCGAGGGCGACAGACCAGCGTGGTGGAAGACGGCCGGGAGTGATTCTCAGATGGAGGAAGAGAAGAAGGCAAAGCCACGGCAGAAGCGAGGCGGTTTCTACCGGGTCCCACGCCCAATAACCACCCCAGTCGAGCACGGTGTAGGCCCAAAGGCCACCGAGACCAATGCCGAGAGTACCGATTGCAAAGGCGACTCTAGCGACCGGAGTTGCCCTTTCACGCAGCAATTTAACTGCATCTTCCTCGGGACTGAGCATCGCCGCCAACGCGTGTAGGGTGACCATGATGCACAGCGAATAGAACAGGAAGAGAAGCGGTGGATGGATGACCATCAAGTCGGTTTGCAGAAGAGGATTCAACTCGCTTCTCCAACCAACTGTCGAAAGCCGAAATGGATTCATCACGAAGGTGATTCCCAAAATCGCCAATACTGCCCCATGCGACAATCGACGAAACAGAATCGCCGTCTCTCCTCGGCCTCTTATCTGAAACAGAGCGCCACAAATCGCTAGCAGGGCCGCCCACAACAACAGCGGCCCTTCGCGGCCCGCCCACACAGCACTGATTCGGTAGCCGAGCGGCATTTCGCCACCACCGCTCACCCGAACCAACTCGTAGCCAATGTTGTCGGACATGAAGAGGTAGGTCAAGGCGACGAAAGGCGCAGCTTGGAGTATCATCAACAGCGTGGGAAGCCACCGGCCAAGGTCTTGAGAGAGCTCTTTCCAAGGGGTGAGAATACCCACTAGCGAAGCGACGAGTGCGAGCCCGAGCAACCAGTCCATTTGAGTTAACCTCGTTAACCAATTATCCTACCAGCCGTAGTGCTTAGCCCGACTGTAACCAAATGCAAGCATCGCCGGAATCACCCGCTTCATGTAGAGACTCGGCCTTCTTACCAGCAGTCGGAATACGACTTTCGTCTTGCCAGAAACCCCCATGTCGTTCATCTCCTCTGGGAAGCATCGACCCATCACTGAGAGGTCTTCATCGGTCAGGTTGTAGAGCG
>CAUZUN010000198.1:0-3164 GCA_963583115.1 Candidatus Thalassarchaeaceae archaeon | reverse complement strand
CTAGCCATCACGGCGGTTCTCTGGCTATTCGTCGATTTCCTTAGAGTTTCACGAACTCGTAAATTGATTCGCTCAGTGTCCGAACGCAATCGAGTTGTGGTCAGAGCAGCGGCACAAGGAGTCGTACGCGCACGCGGCGCACTCGGATTCTTTGAGAAACTCAGCATTAGAAATCTGCTTGGTATGAAGAGAGAAGAACAGTTGGAAGAGGCCGGTGTGGATCCACCTAAGAAATCGTTCTTTGGCTCGGTTTTGGGCGTCGGTTCGGATGCGGGCGAAAAGGGACTTGAGGTCGCTGATGCTGCGCTTGGAGTGGTTCGCGACCAAGCCTCAAAACTTTCGGGTAAAATGGATGGTGAACTACAGAAGGGAGTTAGTGAACAGTCCAAAGTTGCTCTCAAGTTGATGGTTCGCGATTTAATCATGAGCCTTGCTCCAATCGTGGTCCTTGTGGGTCTTCACAACATTTGGTGAGCAGTTCTTCAGTAGCCCAATAGTTACGGCAGGTTCAAGCCATTGAACGGCCACCAGTGCTACATGGAAGAGTTCAATGTAGAACTGAGTAACGAGCCCGGCTCGCTCGCCGAACACTGTGAAGCACTCGCCGAGGCCGGCGTGAATATTTTGGCAATCGCCGCAGTCGGAAACTCTCACGCCCGAGTCGCAATCGTGACCGACGACGCCGAGGCGACAAGAGCCGCCCTCGAATCGAATGGAGCCCCATACACGGTGAATGAAGTCCACACGGTCAGCCTCGCTCACGAGCCCGGCTCACTCGCCGCCTTCACCCGCTCGCTCGCTGAAAATGCGATCAATCTCCGCTCGCTCTACATCCTCGCCTTCAGCGATGACTCCTGCGATGTCGGCTACACAACCGCTTGAAATCGAAATTAACTTGCTTGAGTTATTTCCACACCATCTCCCAAAAAGACCCGTGTATTGGGTTTCGTTTTGTGCAGGTGATGCTCATTTGTCGTCGAAGACCTCTACCTCAGCCCACCGTTTGACGAACTGAGTGAATTTGGAATTGAATCGGGTCGCCCTGACAGTGTGGTTGTCGACCCAGTGGTAGTTTCCGCCCCTTGGTTTGTCGTACAGAACTCCGTGGTATCGGAAGCCGTTTTTGTCCAGCCAGCGCTCGGTGACCTCAGCCAAGTCGGAGGTTCGGCTCGTGAAGAAGGTGATGATGTGGCCCTTGTCGTACCAGCCGTTGATGACCTCCACCACATCCTCGAAAACCTCTGCATCCGCCATGCGCTCAGGCTCCTCATTCGGAACATCCTCGCAGACGGTTCCATCGATGTCAATCAGGTAGTTCTTGCAACTTTCCGGAAGTGAAGGGCTCATCGCCAATCCGCGCGCGTCGACTTGGTCGACCATATCCACCATGAGCCGGGCGGTCCGCGGCCCGCTCATGAACTCGCCGATGGGGTTCACGCCTTCGCAGGCGAAGTTAATTGAGCGTGGCCTGCTCTTTTGCATACGCCTTCTCACCCGGCGTGACCAGCATGACCCACACCACACCGGAGATAATCTGCAGCACCGCGAACAACTTGACGGCATCATAGAGTCCGTAGTCGGTGAACTCGATCAAAAGGGCAGCAGCCATCGTCGAGAAGCCGTTGACCATAGTCATCAGCAGGAAGTCGGTCGAGAACATTCTGCCTCGCCACTCATCCTCGCTCCGCTCCTGCAACAGAACCGTTGAGAGCACCCAGTTGACTCCGCTAGCCGCGTGCGCCAGCACCACGAACAGCACGAACCAAGCCTGCCACTGAAGGAATCCGATGAGAGCGTAGCCAAGCCCACTGGTGGAGACCAGCCAGCCGAGCATGAAGGGCCATTTCGAACGATCTGTGAAGGCGTATCTCGCAAGAATGGGGCCGAGCCCGGTACCCAACCCACGCGCCGCGAAGAGAATTCCGAGGCCAGCCGCGAAGTTACCCATCCCGATGTCAGCGCCGATTAGCACCAGCATGTAGACCAGTCCACCCCCAAAGAGCCCCCAGAGCGCCTTCGCGGTGATGACTCTCCGCACCCTCGGGGTCGTCCAGATGATGACCAATCCCTCCTTTATCTGGCCAAAACTCGAGGCGATGAACGAGCCCTCCTTCCCCTTGTCCTTGGTCTGTGGAATGTCGATTGTGGCGATGATCGCCGCGGCTACGAGAAATGCAATTGCATCGACGATGAATGCCACTTCGACTCCCTTCGCAGCGACCACGAAGCCGCCGATTGCCGAGCCGATTGCCAGTGAGGCGGACCAGGTCGCCGAGTTCATCGCGTTGGCGGTGAGCAACTCGTTCGGCTTGGTGATGTTCGGCATCGCCGCGTTTTCAGCCGGGATGTAGATGGCGTGGAGCAACATCAACAGGGCGGCGACTCCGTAGACGAACCAGATTTGCTCGCTGTCGTTGATATCGACCCAGAGAAGCGAGGCTACCGCGCCAGCGCTGAGAATATTGGCGAGCACCATCAGCCACTTTCTGCTGTATCGATCGGCGAGAACTCCTGTCAATAGTTGAGGGAAGGCCAGAGCGAACATTCGCAGCATGAATAGGACACCAAGCGCCAGTTCGGAACTGTCGCTCATCGCGTCTATCAGCACGAAGAGGGCAATCGTGTTGAACCACTCACCGAGCATCGAAATTGAATTTCCAACCCAATATCGGCGAAACTTCGGATTGACTCGCAGGAGTTCAAAGAATCCGACCTCTCGCTCTTCCATCGAATCTCCCCTCTTGAGCGGATCCTGCGGCAGTCACAGTCGCCCTTGACCACTCCGCCGCCAACTTTCGCTATCAGTATGTGTGTTTATTCGAAGGCCAACGCTCATGAAGGGTATGCTTCGACGGACCACGATGGCAGAAGCCCACCTCATCTGGATTGACTGCGAATTCACCGGGCTAGACCCGGCCACGAATCGCATCATCGAAATTGCAACTATCATAACCGATTCAGATTTGAACATCATTGCAGAGGGGCCCAACCTCGCAATCCACCAATCCGACGAGTTGCTAGACACGATGGATGAGTGGAACACCTCGCACCACACAGAGAGCGGCCTTGTTGAGAAAGTCCGGGCGAGCGAGGTCAACGAAGAGGAGGCGGAGCGTCTAACCTTGGAGTTCGTGCAGGAGCATACCAAGTACCGAAAGTCACCA
>CAUZUN010000197.1:0-3164 GCA_963583115.1 Candidatus Thalassarchaeaceae archaeon | reverse complement strand
CCTTTTCAGGGATTGTCGGTGTGCCAAAATGGTCCTCGATGGTGCTGCGAAGTGAATCGATTTCGTTCTCATCACCCGAGACTTCGATGATTCCCTCACCAATCATGTAACCCATCGGCATCAGCATGCCAGCTGACTTCAGCCAGCCGGTGTGACAGGAATCCACTCCCGCCAAGTCATCCAAGGTTTGGATTGTCGAGTTGTTGCGGACCCACGCTTGGGGGACATAGTAGGTTGAGCCGTCCGCCTTTTGGTCGGCGGCGATTACATCGAGTCCGTACTGCTGCCAGCCGAGCCAAGCAGAGCCGCCGTCAAGAAAAGCGATGTCAGCGTGGCCGAAGCGCAGCGCCTCAAGCGCCATCCCATCAGAGGTGATGGCGTAGAGTTCAACCTCAAGACCGGTCTGTGCGGAGATGAAGTCGGCCAATATCTGTGGATTTGAATCGGGATTGTCGTAGTCATCCTTCACTGAATAGGCGATTTTTATTGTCATTTCCTCTTCATCGCCGCCGCCGATACAGCCTGACAAAACGGTGCCGGCCAATAGCAGTGCTAACAAGAGCGAAGGAAATTTCGTTCTAGTAAATCGAATCATCAGGCATCACTTTTTGGGGATTTTCCGAAGATTGAGGGATGGTCGTTTTAGGTTGCCCTAAACCGCCGTGCTGACCGACCATAGATAAAGATTAGGTCGCCCTAAACCTCGTCAACCTATTCAGCAATTTTGGGATTTCCACGGATGGAATTAATTCGCCGCCAACCAATCGAGCGCATAGGTCTGCGCACCCGGATTTCCGACGAACGGTCCGCTGCCCGCCTTGATGACGCTGAGCATCTGAACTTCCCCACCCCAAGTTGGGCGAAAGACGGTGATCATCTCGCCAGAAGAGCGAGTCCCGAACCAGTCGAGGACGATTTCGTCGTGGGTGTAGAGCAGGCTTTGGCCGTTGTAATCGTGGCGAACGCCGGTGTGAATTGGTTGCAGCCGGAAGGCATCTTCGCCGATCCAACCCTCCATCAACGCCACCGATTCTTGGAACCGGGCTTCCTTCGCCCCACTCACTTCCGAGAACCCATTCACTGCCTCTCCGACAAACCATGGATTGAGAGTCCCGGGCACCTGCATATGCGTCACCACCACAATAGTCCCGTCATTGAGTAGCCAAGTGTGCTGAGCAGAGGCGGGCCATGCTGGAGAATTTTCAGATTCGGTGAGCAGAGGTTGGCCCCATTCTTGAGCGCCGATAGGCTCGCTTGTCGGCATGTAGCCTGCAATGAGGTGAATTGAGAGGAGCAAGGCGAGGGCCAGCGCCCGTGGTTTGGCCCGCTGCTTCCATTCGGTGCGCTGCTCGGCAACATAGGTCGCTCCTGCGAGTGAAAATATTGTGAATCCAGCAAAAACGCCCCAGATTCCGAATGGGATTACCCAGAGCAGCGCTTGGGCGCCGATTAGCCCAGCGATGTGCGGGTCGGCGCGAAGCCAATCTTGGAATGCTACTTCTGGATGATTCTGCTTCCAAACGCCCCACTGCCAAACGAACAGCGCCGCCAACGGGGCTGTCCAAATCATCGCGATTGACAGTGCCGACATATCTCTCGTCCCGGCGGAGGGGGAATATGCTGAAAGGTGCGCGGTGGCAGATGAGTTGTGCGCCACCTTTGTGAACGGAACCGGAGAACCCCAGTGTATGGGCGAAGAGTGGCCGCTACTCTCACTCGAGGGAGTGACCTATCGCCATCCTGTTCGCGAACCGCGTCGGCCGTGGCGATTTAGGCCGAGTGCTGGCATCCATTCAATCGATTTGGATGTCGATGCAGGGACCATACTCGGACTCATTGGTCCGAATGGCGCTGGCAAGACTACTTTGATGCATACAATCGCTGGACTGAATCCCCATCGCATAGGTGCAATCCGAATCGCTGGCAACCGTCGCCGCAAGTCGAGTTGGTCCAATTATCAGCGCCGTATCGGCTTGATGCCAGAGCGAGTAAACTGGAGCGGGAATGCGACTCCAAAGCAGGTTCTTGAGCGACTTGTGACGATGCGCGGCGAAGGTGATGTCGCCGAACTCTTGGCGCTCGTCGGCTTGAGTGGCCGCGCCGACTCAAAACTCGACGAAATGAGCCAAGGAATGAGACAACGGCTTTCACTCGCCGCTGCCCTTCTCGGAAATCCTGAAGTTCTTCTTCTCGATGAACCGATGAACGGGCTAGACCCCGTCGCTCAGGCAGCATTTCGCGGCATGCTTCGCTCACTAGCCGAGCGAGGGGTCGCAATAATCGTCAGCAGTCACAACCTCAACGAAATGGAACGGTTGGTCGATTCAGTCGCAATCCTCTACCGCGGACAGATGGTCGCGGCTGGACGAATCGGCGAAGTTGAACGCGCTCTTGGCTGTGAACAGCGGCTTCTCGTCGCTGGAAATGGCTGGGTGCCGCCCTCTGCCGCCTCGTTTGGGCGAGGCGTCGAGATGCGCCACATCGAACAAAAAAATGACGAAGAGTGGAGAATCGAACTCAGAACCGACTCGACTTGGACTCCAGAAGCGCGCCACAATATCCTCGACGCCATCCAAACCTCGGGCGGGCGTGTTCACCTAATCCAGACCATTTCACCAACCTTGGAGGAATTGTTGGCTGCCGCGACCGGGGAAGACCCAGAATTAGTCGGTTTGCAAGTCGGTGGCGATGCGATGATTCCCGTGCGCACTTGGGAGGTGAGCGAAGATGAGTGACACAGGGGGCCAGTCGGCTCCTAGCGGTCGGTCGGCTCCAGGGGGTCGTTCGGCGCAGGGCAATCGGACGGCCCATGGCAATCGGTCGGCGCAGGACGGTCAAGGAACAGGGAGAATCCAGACATTACTTCGGCTCTCATGGCTTGAGGCAAAGCGCCATTTCGCAAGCCCGCGAATGCTCGCACTAGCAGTTCTACTGGTGCTTTTCATCGGCGGAGGAAGTTGGGGGCTCGCCGACCCGGACTCAACAGTTTCCTCTCAAATCCAAACCGAAACCGCCTACGAAGTGCTCTTTTTGGTGAGCCTTTTCGTCCTATTTTCGGCCACACTTGGGGTCGTGTTGCTCGGCTTTGATGGCATCAGCAGAAAGCGCCTCACCGGCGAGTTGGCTATCGAATTGGCACAACCGATTGCTCGCCTCGACCTCGC
>CAUZUN010000196.1:0-3178 GCA_963583115.1 Candidatus Thalassarchaeaceae archaeon | reverse complement strand
CAGAAGGGCGGAGTCGCCAAGACGACCACCGTCATCAATGTCGCAGCACATCTCGCACTCTTAGGCGTCAAGGTTCTCGTCGTAGACTGTGACGCGCAAGGGAATTGTGCAACCGGTTTTGGAATCGACAAGTCGCGTGTCCGATATGGAACCCGAACACTACTCCTCAACCCTGAGAAGGCGATTGAGGCGCGCCACGCGACCGCAGTAGACAATCTCCATCTGGTGGTCGGCGACAGGTCTCTTGTGGGCGTGGAGGAAGAACTCATCTCGCATCTTGGCAGGGAGCGTAGATTGTCGGAGGGTTTGGAGGTATTACTCCCCTTTTACGACTTGATTCTCATCGATACTCCGCCAAGTTTGGGATTGGTGACAATCAATGCACTGGTCGCCTCCGATGCAGTTTTAATTCCGGTTCAAACAGAATATTTCGCGCTTGAGGGGCTCGCTCTTCTCGCCTCCACTATCAAAGAAATCCGCCACCGCCTAAACCCCCGTCTTGGTGTTGATGGAGTGCTGATGACGATGCACGCTCCGACCCTGCTCAACTCACAGGTAGCCGCACAACTTCGGGAGACCTTCCCCGACTTGGTGGTAGACCCTCCAATACGACGAAACATCCGCATCGCTGAAGCGCCCTCCCACGGTACCCCAATCCATGTTCACGCCCCAAAGAGTGCGGGTGGTCAGGACTATTCCGATCTCGCCGAATCGCTGATGAAGCGTTGGGGGTTCGGTGAAGCCGATGAGTGAGTGTTTTCAGCACAGAGCCGCAGAGGCGCAGAGGAAATTTGTTCATTCGACTCCAACCATTTTCAAATGCGAACCTTGGATATCTTTACACCTCAGTGACTTTGAATTTCTGGATGGGAAGTGACAACATGAGTGACGGCTCCAAGAAATCGAAGAAGGGTCTCGGGCGCGGACTTGACGACCTTCTCGCCCAGCACGACACAGACCTTCCTTTCCTGTCAGCCTATGGAGAGGCTTCGGGTGAGCATGAGGAGGGAGTTCCACTTTCTGCGGGAGCCGACAATGCAGCCGAACTACTCAACGCCATAGAGAGACTTCTCATCGCTGCCCTCGGGGCCGATGCGGTGGTGTCAGGCGAAGGCGTGGTAACCGTCGATGACTGGCTGGATGCTAGAATAGACGAAACTGGCAAAGTTGCCATCGAAGTGAGCGGCGAGAACCTGCCACTAGTGCCTTCAGACTTGGCAGTCCCCGGCCTAGTGAGCGGAGAACTCTCGGAAGACCGTTCCTCAGCGAGCGTCAAAATAATTCAGTGGGGCCTCGAAACACGCCGCCTTCTCAATCGACTTTGCGAGCATCGCTCTCTCACTCTTTGAGAATGAGAATATCTTCCAACGCCTTGCGCTGAATGTCTGGAACCTCAGCATTACTAGAAGGATAGCCAACCGGCATCAGCAGCATCGCCGTCTCGTGCTCTGGCCGTTTTAGGGTTTCACCAAGAAATTTCATCGGCGAAGGTGTGTGGGTCAGCGTTACCAGCCCCATGTTGTGAATCGCTGCGATGAACATCCCCGCAGCAATCCCACAAGACTCCTGAGAATAGTAGGTCGGCCCCCACTCACCGTTTGAGCGAAGCCGCTTTGTGTGGCGGAAAAGCACAACCACCCATGGTGCATCGGTGATGTGTTCCTTGACCTCGTCAGTTCCCAAGGGAGCCAAAACTTCCTCCCACGCATCGGGCATCCGTTCTTCGTAGAACCTCTTCTCCTCGACCTCGGCAGCCTCCCGAATACGCTGCTTCAACTCGCCGTTTGAAACAGCGACGAAAGTCCACGGCTGAAGATGCGCCCCAGATGGCGCAGTTCCCCCGGTCAATACCGCCTTCTCAATTAGTTCCCGCGGCACATCGCGTGTGGAAAATTGGCGAGTGGTGCGACGCTCATCCATCAACTTGTGAAACTCGTCAGCCCGCGCCGCCATCTCAGTCGCAGGTAATTCGTGAAACACCAGCGGAACGAAGTCACGCTCTTCGGCCATAGTCCACCCTAGGAGGCGACCACCCATCAAGGATTTGAGTGGGAATCCCCGCAGTTTGAGCAGGCGAGTGCGCCCATCGGGTCCCAGGCGGGAAGCACTGTTGGTTCGGTTTCGAGGGCGGCAACCATCTCCTTTGAGAGGTAGGATTTGTGAGCCGCGATTTCGAACATGTATTCGTCAAACCAAGAGTCATTCATCGTGTAGAAGCCATCCCGTCCACTCTGTTTTGCGCCCCAAGAATTCTCGACCCGCCATCTGCGAACCCCCTTGTCGGTGACATCAACTCCGGTGAACAGCATCGCATGGGTCATCAGCGAGTGGTGGTAGTCCAACCGCTGCCGCTTGTCGATGCCGAACTCGACGCCGTACATCTCCTCGAACTCAAACAGCTTTGCATCCCAGAGTCCAAGGGTACGGTGCATGTGCTTTCCAGTGTCACAGCCGAACCAGACAGTCTCGCCATCTTCCAAAATTCGCCGAGTGATGTCTTTCATCTCATCGATTTCGATGTTGAGGTATTCGACCGGTGGGCCGCCGTAGACATTCTGCAGGAAGTCGACGGTGTAGGTCTGCAACTTTGGGTTGCGAGGGTCGTTGACGAGGCAGACATAGTTGTCGTAATCGATTGTCACGAACTCGTCGCGGAACTCGATTGGAGTCATCGTTCCTCGGGTGTGGAACTCGCCGTCCTTGTCTCGCCACTGCCAGTCGAACTTTTCGGGGGGTGTGCCCAGATGCGTGCAGAGCATTCGCCAGATGTCCCCCATTCTCTCCTCCTTGTGTGCGCGGGCTTCCTTTGCTGTGCCTCCGCCATCCATGATGCCTCGAATCTCAGCCGCGATAGAGCGGATTAGAAGTCGAAGATTTGCGTTCATGTAGCGAGTTGAGGATGATGACTGTGACTCGGGAAATGCTGCTTTGGGAACCACGCCATGCTTGTTGATGACATTGATAGCCATGTTCCACTGACCACCGTCTTCGCTCGGATGGTCGAGGATGAAGCCGATGGTGCGGTCGTCGAGCGGGCGGTCGGCCGTCGCGATAATTGCCTCCAAGTTCTGATTCGCCCGCTCAAACTTGTCCCAAAAGTGGGAATGTGCCTGAGAGAACTCGAACTCCTTGATGCCCATTTTCTCCATCGCACCAGGTCGCATCAGGTTGAGCACCG